>NZ_JAOTGB010000016.1:0-65738 GCF_044427425.1 Streptococcus sp. 2018WUSS126
GGAGTAGAACAATTTCTAGTTTCTCAGAGACAGACTTTGGACTTCTTTTGGACATAATAAAACTCCCTTTATAGTTTCTAGTGAAAATTTTTGTTTTTTCACTGTCCACTATAAGGGGAGTATATCATTCTAGTGAAAATTTTTGTTTTTTCACTGTCCACTATAAGGGGAGTATATCATTCTAGTGAAAATTTTTGTTTTTTCACTGTCCACTATAAGGGGAGTATATCAATCCAGAGAATGCTGGCTTTTTTTTAATTTCCAACGCTGGTGAACTTGGTCATACCATGGCGGAAGAGTTTGTAATTGATGGTAAATAAGATCAGGACAACTAGTGGCAGAGCCAGTCCCCACATAGACAAGTCTAAGAAGTAGAGGGCTGGGAAATAGGCTGTAAAAGCATAAGGGAAAACAAAAATCAGCAGGATTTGAATGATTTTTGGATAGATATTGAGTGGGTATTGAGCCATCTGATTGAGGGCGAAAATTCCCATAGTCAAAGGAAATGATTCTACAATCCAAAATGCTAGAGCAGTTGGACCGAGCTGAATAGCTGCATAGAGTAGACCGATACAAATGGCAATAAAGATTAGTAGGGCTAGTTTTCCAAGACTCCATTCCATACCCAGTTCCTTGGAAGCTTGGGCTAGTGCAAGGGAACCGATGAGGGTTGTTCCGATTCCTTGTGGCTGGATTCGTTCACAGATAAGCTGAAAAAGAGGATTGACAGGCATGAGGAGGAGGCGTTCAAATTCGCCTTGTCGGATGTAGCGACTGCCAAACATCCAGAGATTGTCAAAGAAAATCAAGTGAATGGAGCGTCCGACGGTCGCTATTCCATAGATAAAAAGCATTTGACCGTAGTTGAAACCAGCGATTTCCTTGATATTTCCAAAGAGGATGTTGAGGAAAATCAGGTAGACAATTTGTTCAATCAAAGAGGAGAAAAGCCCGATGAAGAAGTCCACCCGAAAGGACATCTGGGCCATCATGTAGACCTTGATGTTATATAGATAGAGGCTGATATATTTCTTCATGTTAACCTCCAAAAATGACAATACGACGCTTGGCTTGGGACCAAAGAGCGGCGATGAAGCAGGCTAGAATGGGTATCCATATAACTTGCAATCCCAAAGCTGTTAGATCGCTTTCCTGTCCCAATAAAATGGAAACTGGAACGTTAACCGCATAATTATAGGGAAGGAGTTTCAAAAAGTTTTCCACAGCCTGTGGATAGAAGCTGAGTGGCAAAAGCGCCCCAGAAGCCAGATTGAAAAGTCCCATTCTCAGAAGCATGACTCCCCAGGCATTGACCGTAAAAAATGCTAAGAAGCCAAAAGCCATATCTAGTAATTGAACGATAAACATCCCTAAAATCGAACTGACCAGAAAGAGCAAAATGGTCTGGCCGTCAGGCAGGTAGAAATCTTGATGAACAAGTAGAATACCGATAAATACGATGGCAAATTTTATCAGCTCCAAGAGCTTGTTTCCAAGGTCTTTGAAAAAGAGGGCTAGGATAAAGGAATAGGGTCTGAGAAATTCTCCAGCAATGCTTCCTTTTAAAATGCTGTAGGACAAATCTTCTCCGAGTGAGAAAGAATTTAAACTGGCTAGTAGATTAGCGAAAATGATGTATGTAGTAAAGGTTTGGAGGGTAAAGCCATTGACTTCTGATTGAGTGAAGAAAATGGTTTTCCAGACATAGAGAGCCACCAAAATCTTCACTGCCAGTGAAACGAAAGTCGCTAGAAAGAAAGCCTTGTACTGCATGGCATTCATCATGGTCAGGCGGGTCATGTAGAGATATTTACGCATGGATACCCTCCTCATAAATTTGGCGGACCATGGTTTCAATTTCCAATTCCTTCATGGTGACATCTTCAATTGAATAATGATTGAAAACTTGCTCAATCACCTGGGCACTAGTCCAGACCTTGCTTTGGTAGTGGATTTCAAAATGAAAGTCATCTATTCGTTCAAATTCCCAGCCTTCTAGCTGCAAGTCTTTTTCAATCGGCTTTTCTGTGGAGAAGAGAATGGTCTTGACTGTGGAAAAGCGTTCTTTGAGGACGGTCAGTGAACCATCGTAGACCTTTTTGCCCTTATCAATGATAAAAATCCGCTCGCAGAGGCTTTCAATGTCCTTCATATCATGGGAAGTAATCAAGAAAGTGGTCTGGTATTCTTGATTCATATAGCGGATGAAGGAGCGAATGGTCTCCTTAACGCTGGCATCCAAACCAATGGTTGGCTCGTCCAAAAAAACGACGGCAGGCTGGTGGATAAAGATAGCCGCAAATTCACAGCGAACCCGTTGACCGAGTGACAGATTACGGATTGGTTGCTTCATAATATCAGCCAAGTCCAATAGGTCAATCAAGACAGCCAATCGCTCTTTGAATACCTTATCTGGAACATCATAAATTTTTGCGTGAAGGATAAAAGATTCCTGGACAGGCAAGTTCCAATCCAAATGGGATTTTTGCCCAAAGAGAACTCCAATTTGTTTATTGACTTCTTTACGGTGTTCTTGCGGATTGAGTCCGTTGATACGAACCTGTCCTTGGTCTGGGAAGAGTACTCCAGTTAGCATTTTGATGGTGGTCGACTTACCGGAACCATTGGAGCCGATATAGCCGATGATTTCGCCTTTTCCTACCTGCAAGGAAATATCTTGGACGGCAGGAATTTTCTTTTTCTTGGGTTTGAAAAAGGCTTTTATCGAACCCTTGAGACCGACTTCCTTATCTATGATGGAATAGGTTTTTGATAGATGTTCAGCTTGAATCATATCATAATCTCCTGTTTGAAAACGTTTGCGTAAGATAAGGATATTATAACATATTCCCCAGAAAGTGGCGGTAAAAAGTCACATTTAAGGTAACATTTTTATTAGAAAATCGGTCATATATTGAGGAGATTCTTGCTTACCATTTTTAATCCATACCTGCATGATACCGAAGAAAGCATGTGAAAAATAGATGCTGCTGTATTCTTTTTCCAGTTGTGATAAATTCTCTTTTCCTAAGCGCTCCGCTAAATCATTGGCAACAAGAAGTCGGACTTTATTGATAAGAAAATTTTGGATTTCTTGAGTTCCGTTATGGGTCAGTAGGGCAGAAAGCAATTTTTCACGATAGAGCAACTCGAAAATTTCTAAAAATGATGATTGGCGATTGCCATCATAACGGTCAAATATAGCCTCTAATTTGTGAAAAAGTCCTTGTTGGTAGGAGTCGATTAATTCGTACTTATCCTTATAGTGGGTATAAAAACTGGAACGACTGATACCAGCAGTCTGGGCTAGGTGGGTGGTTGTAATGTCATTAAATCCTTGAGTTTCTAGACAGGTTACCATAGCTTCTAAAATAGCCTGTCGAGTTCGTTCTTTCCGATTATCTGTTCCCATAATTTCTCCTTTTGAACATTTTTAGACACAATGTCCAAAAACAATTCTTCTGACTTGATTTTGAAAATGATACTTGTATAATGTATTTTATCAGTTTTTGGACAGTATGTCTAAAGGAGTTGCTTATGTTACGAAAAGTGAAGAATATTTTAAAAAAACCAATGACTTTGGTTACCATTATTGGTATTGCCTGTGTCCCAGCCTTATATAACATTAGTTTCCTAACCTCTATGTGGGATCCTTACGGCCGACTAGACCAGTTGCCTGTAGCAGTTGTCAATCAAGACCAATCGGCGAGCTTTCAAGATAAAACTCTCACCATTGGTGATGATATGGTGGATAATATGAAAGAGAGCAAAAGTCTGGATTTCCACTTTGTATCAGAAACGGATGCGGAAAAAGGTTTGGAAGAAGGGGACTATTATATGGTCATCACCCTACCAGAAGATTTATCAGAAAAAGCATCCAGTCTCTTGACGGATCAGCCTGAACCACTAACAATTTCTTACCAAACCTCTAAGGGGCACAGCTTTGTCGCTTCTAAGATGGGCGAATCAGCTATGGAGAAATTAAAGACATCTGTTTCAGAGACGATTACCGAAACATATACCTCTGCCGTTTTTGACAGTATGAGAGAAATTCAAAACGGCATGGTTGAGGCAGCAGATGGAAGTCAAAAATTGACAAATGGAGCTAGTCAATTAGAAACCGGAAGTCAGACTCTATCATCAGGCCTATCTACCTTATCTTCATCAGGCCAATCACTGGTGACAGGAGCAAACCAATTGGCCACCGGTCTTGTGTCTTATACAGATGGAGTCAATCAGGCTGCGACAGGCAGTCAAACACTGTCCAGCGGCTTAACAACCTACACAAATGGGGTAGCGAGTCTTGCTTCAGGTGCGGAGCAATTAAATGCCAATTCCTCTCAGCTCATCGCTGGGGTGGGACAATTGCAAACAGGAGCAAGTCAGGTCGAACAACTGGTAACAGGAGCCAATCAATTGCAGGCAGGCTTGGAGCAACTCGCTAGTTCAACTAGTTTGTCTGCTGAACAGTCTAGTCAAATACAGGCCTTATTGACAGGACTTCCTCAGTTGCAAGCAGCCATCAGTCAATTAAATGATAGCCTCTCAAGTATAGGAGGACTTGCAGTAGATACCTCTACTCTATCTAGCCTCTTGACAGAGATGGGGGCTCAAGCTCAAGGATTGTTGACTGCAGCCCAAGCTGATAAAACAGCCAGCATTGCAGCCTTGCAAGCAACGGCTACCTATCAGAACTTGACAGCTGATCAGCAAGCTGAATTGGTTGGCGCCCTCCAAAACTCGCCTTCGACAACAGCGACAGCAGCCCAAACGATTTTGGGTCAATTGTCTCAACTCAGTCAAGCCTTATCTAGCCTACAAAGTCTTTCTGGAATGGCAACACAAATGAGCCAGCTACAATCAGCTGTCGGTCAGATCAACATGGCTGCCAATCAAGCATTGCCAGGAGCTACAACAGCCATTGAAAACCTATCAAGTGGCTTGAGTCAGGTCAACACCGCTTTGAACCGGCAAGTTCTACCAGGAACTCAAACCTTGACGAGTGGTGTGAGTCAACTTCAAACGCAATTATCAAATGGAGCGAGTCAACTCATGTCAGGAGTAACAGCCTATACCGCAGGTGTTGCCCAATTAGCAACAGGTGGAGCCCAGTTGGTTGCGAATAATAGTAGCATCCAATCAGGAGGTGGTCAGTTAACATCAGGATTGGCAACCTTGGCATCCAACTCCAGTCAACTTGTCAGTGGTTCAGGACAACTGGCTTCTGGTAGTCAGCAATTAATTGCTGGTGCGGATCAATTAGCTAGTGGCGGTCAAACCTTGACAAGCGGTATTTCCAGTCTTCGTACAGGTAGTGAAACCCTAACAAATTCACTCAGCTCAGCCAGTCAACAACTATCAGTCATCTCTGTAGAAGACAAAAATGCACAAGCAGTTTCTCAACCAGTCACCTTGGAACACAGCGACCAAGATGATGTGAAGACCAACGGTGTCGGAATGGCTCCTTATATGGTATCTGTCGCACTAATGGTTGCAGCCTTGTCAGCGAATGTTATTTTTGTCAAACACATTGACAATCGCTCCTACAAGAATCGTTGGGATTGGGCTAAAGGGAAATTGTTACTTAATGGTACGATAGCCAGCCTAGCAGCAGTGATTCTGTACGGTGTTCTTCGCTTGATTGGAATCGAACCGGCTCATCCAATGGCAACCTTGGGATTAATCCTCTTAGCTTCATGGACCTTTATGGCCCTCGTTACAGCCTTGGTGGGTTGGAACAATCGTTTCGGCTCCTTCGCAAGTTTAATTATCTTGTTACTACAGCTTGGATCAAGCGCAGGTACCTACCCAATCGAACTTAGCCCACGCTTCTTCCAAGTCATTCAGCCTTATCTTCCAATGACCTATTCTGTTTCAGGTCTTCGTCAAACCATTTCTATGGTTGGAAATAGTAGTCATCAAGTTTGGATGCTGAGCCTCTTCTTAGTAGGCTTTATGGGATTAGGTCTCTTGATTTATAATCAAAAAGATGAATAATAATAAAACCAACTGCTCCATGTGAACAGTTGGTTTTTGGTTGATGTAGTTATTTTGGGGTTGGTGTTCGTAGATTAATGGTTGCGTTAGTTGAAGTAATGGTCAGGCTATTATTGCTCTCTTTTTTCTCCAAAGTTAAGGTTTGTTTATCCTCCTCTTTTTTGATCGATAATGTTTGATACTTATCTTTAGTGAAAATACCGACGTTTTCAGCTTGTTCGTTGAAGTAACTCATATCACCAACAGCTTGCTTTAGTTCTTCAAGGGTTTCATAGTGGTAGCCTAAGTGTTCCGCAAGTGTTTTGATGTCCAGCTGTGTACTGATATTCAGATTGATGTCTTGTAAGCTCTTATCTGTTAGGTTTATATTTGTAACAGATAGGCTGTGTTCGGAAGGAGTGAGGACGTTTTTTCCTAGGAGAGTCAATTGATTTGCATTCAGTTCTTGGTAGTTTTTAATTGTAACATTTTCCAAACTGGTTTCGATTAAATTGACTGAAGATTCATTTGCAGATATAGAGGTATTTCTGAGTGCAGAATTCACAGCTTCAAAGTAACCAGCTGTGATTTTACCGCTGTCAATTTGTGCATTATCAAGGAAGATACCATCGGATAGGTCAACTTCTTTGATATGGACATTTTCAATCACGAAACTACCATACTCATAGAAGTGAAGACCCTCTCCCTCTAATTTATCCAGTGTCTTCCCTTTAGGAATTTCAATGGTAACGGAGTTGACATCTATATCTCGTTGAGCTAACCTTTCTCCCAGATACTGCATAATTCCTTCGATAGCAAAAGATTCTTGTTGTGAAGAAAGGGTCAAAGTTCCCCCTTTTTCTGCTAGTTTTAAGGGAGATTGCATATTGTTGTCAGAATTAGCATAGGTCACATGGTAGTTGCTATCGCTAGACTCCTTGATATAGACGCTGTGGGGGATAAAGTCAATTTTAATGGTATTCAAATCTGTGAAGGTCTTATGGACTTTCGTCGGAGCAGCAACCTCTTCCAAGCGGGTTACGCCTCCTGTGAAAAATCCAATGCCAGCCAGAATTAAGCCTGCAATCAGGCTGACAAAACCGATAATAATGGCGATGGTTAGTTTCTTTTTCATGCTCGTTTACCTCGTTTCAAGATCCATTTGAAGCAAGCCTTGACCAGTCGCCAAGACCAGTAGGCAAAAAATCCAGTCAAGATGTAGATGAGAATAGCTCCGCCAATCAAAGACAAACCTGAGCCAAACCCCATGAGGAAGATATTGAAACCTTCTGACATAAGGCTAAAGGCTTCCCAAATCAGATAGCCACCGCTGGTGAGAAGTCCGACACCCAGAACAAAGGCACCGACAATGAGGGCCAAGATGAGCGCCACCAATCCCAATAGACTAGCTAGGAGAATGAGCAAAAGTGGAATGGCGATAGGCAGGGAAATGACAGCTAGGATAGCCAACCAGAGCGTTCGTTTTGTTTGGCTAAAATTACGGAAGTAGCGACCGAGGAAAAAGGCGCCGAGGATAAGAGTTGCAAACAGAGGAATGACTCCGATAAACTCTCCCATGATAAAGAGTAGGAAGAAAGAGAAGAGACCTGTCATACTTAAGGCTCCCAGGGCAACCCAGAGTTTCCAGTTGAGTTGAATAGGTTCTTGTTGCTCCCTTTCCTCTTGGATTTGCTTGTTGAGCATGTTGTTAATGAGTTCGCTGGCAGCTTCTTTTGGTGAACCAAGTTCTTCTATAATTTCTGTTTCACGCTCTGGTCCAGCCTCGTCAAAGTATTCATTGAAGAAGTTGATGGCTTCGAAGTATTCCTTGTGGGGCAGTTTCTTCAAGTGTTTTTCTAACTGCTCCATGTACTCAGTTCTTGTCATGGCGGACGCTCCCTTCTATAATACCATTGATGGTTGTTGTATAGGTATCCCAATCATCTTTGAGCCGAACCAGTTCTTCATGGCCTAGCTGGGTCAGGCTGTAATACTTTCGCATCCGACCTTGGTATTCTTGGGAGTAGGTGGTCAAAAAGTCATTTTGCTCCAATCGCTTTAAGATGGGATAGAGGGCAGACTCCTTGATGTTGGCAATGAGTTTGATGGTCTGACAGATTTCATAGCCATAAGAATCATCGGATTCTAAAATAGCCATGATGAGAAATTCTGTCAGCACTGCGGGGACTGGAAAATGCATAGGACACTCCTTTCCTTTGTTGCTTGTGTAGGTAGGTTTAGATTTGGTATATTTGTATATTTGTCATATATCAAATCTTGGTATATATAAAATATACACCTACAAAAATAAATTGTCAAGTGATTATGTGCAATATAAATAAAATAGCTAAGACAAATTTTTAATGTGTAAACGTTTTATAGCCTTGAAAAATATTTTCAGAGTAGTAAACTTAATAACAGTACTAACATTAAGGGATTTTCTAGACTAAAAGAGAATGACCTCAGATGGATTAGTAGTATTTAAGGTGGTGTAAATATGAAACTATATGTTCAGTTTATGATTATTCTAGTGTTTTCATTTTTAGGGGAAGCTATTTCGACTATTTTTCATCTTCCTATTCCGGGAAGTATTATTGGCTTAATCCTCCTATTTTTAGCCCTAGAGTTCAAATTAATTCGTCTTCGCCACATTCATACGGTTGGAAATTTTTTGCTGGCTAATATGACCATTCTTTTTTTGCCTGCAGCGGTGGGCATTATGGAGAGATTTGATGCAATTAAAGATTATTTACTTCCTATTATCATCGTCATTTTAGGCGCCATTTTTTTAAATATCTTAGTAATTGGTTTTGTTGTTCAATTTGTGAAGCAAAAGTTTGAAGGTGACTACATTGATGCGGAGGGAATGCATGACTGAACTTTTTTCCAATCCTATTTTTGGTATTATGTTATCAATTGCAGCATATTTAATTGGAATGCTGATTTATCGGAGATTTCCTCATCCAATCACAACCCCACTGTTGGTAGCTACAGGATTGATTATTGTCTTTTTAAAAATGACAGGTATTTCCTATAAGGAATATTATGCAGGAGGGTCCTATCTAAATATGCTTATTGTGCCTTCAACAGTAGCTCTGGGTATTCCTTTGTATCGTTCTTTCCATCTAATGAAACATCACATTCGAAGTATTCTTTTGGGAATTTTTGTTGCCTGTATTGTCAATACTGTCTTTACTGCCCTAATTGCAAAATGGTTTGGAATGGATTTTTTTCTAGCAATCTCTCTTTTTCCAAAATCTGTCACCACTGCTATGGCTGTTGGTATTACTGATAAAATGCAAGGAATAGCAACAGTTACTCTTGTAGTCGTTGTTGCAACAGGGATTCTGACAAGTGTTCTTGGTCCGGTCTTTTTAAAGCTACTAAAAATTGAAGACCCGGTAGCTGTTGGTCTTGCTTTGGGAGGGACAGGGCATGCCATTGGAACGGGTACAGCGATAAAATATGGGCATACGCAAGGGGCGATGGCTGGCTTAGCTATTGGGATTACAGGCATCATGTATGTGGTGATTAGTCCTATAGTTGCGCAGATTATCTTACAATAAAAAACTACGATTGGAATTCCAACCGTAGTTTTTTTAGTCTACATAAAGTTTGGATTGATTATTCAACCAACTATAAAGAAGTCCGATAAAGAGACCGCCACCCACGTAGTTTCCTAATCCAGAAAAGAGGAAATTGCTTAGTACACTTAATAGAGTCATTCCCTCAACTGGTCCACCATTTGCAAAAAAGGCCAGGGAGAAGAGTGAAAAGTTCGCAATGACGTGCTCATATCCCAAGAAAGCAAAGATAAAGATGATGAAAATAACGGAAATGAGACGTCCGGCATCATCTTTGATGCGTAAGAAGGTAAATACGCCGATATTCACAACAATATTAGCAAAGATTCCTTCAATAAACTGGGTAAGAGGTGTTTTTTCTAGTTTTGTCACTGTCGCTTCAAATAGGTAGCTGTGAGCATCAACGTGTTGATAAGGTAGAGTCAGTGAAACCAAGTAACAAACAAGGACAGCACCGATAAAGTTGAAAAGGATACAGGTTGCCAACATCTTGAGGGCTGTTTTAGTAGGAATCGTTTTTCGATGAATGGCTACTGTCATATACATCATATTGGATGTTCCAAGTTCGGCATTCATATATAAAATCATGAGTAGCCCCCAACCAAACATCAACCCATAGCTAAATTTCCCGAGTCCTTCTGCAACATGGTCGAGTTTGTCTGCTGTATAAAGAGAAATGACAATCCCCAATCCTAAATAAAGACTGGCTAGTATCGATCGTACAGCGTAGGCAGAAAAACTGTGCTCAAACAAATCTGCTTTTTTCTTGATACTCTTTTCAAGTGTATACATTAATGTCTCTTGGTTAGCTCCCATCCTAATCTCCTTACTGAATCTACTACTTTTTCGAGTAAACGTTTTCTTTTTATCGAATGGCTTTACTTTGTTTATTATACTTGATAAAATGGTTGTTGTCCAAAAAAAATTCAACTTTTGAAAGGAAATATAAGAAAAATATGGATGTTACATGGACAGTGAAATATATCACTGAATTTTTAGCGACTGCACTCCTTATTATCATTGGTAATGGTACAGTTGCAAACGTTGATTTAAAAGGCACAAAAGGAAACAACTCTGGTTGGATTCTCATTGCGATTGGCTATGGTTTGGCAGTTATGATGCCAGCATTGATGTTTGGTAACGTTTCTGGTAACCATATCAACCCAGCCTTCACACTTGGTTTGGCTGTTTCAGGTCTCTTCCCTTGGGCTCACGTTGCTCAATACATTGTTGCTCAATTGTTAGGCGCAATGTTTGGTCAGTTAGTGGTTGTAGCAGTTTATAAACCTTACTTCTTGAAAACTGAAAATTCTAACCATATTCTTGGTTCATTCTCAACTATCAGTGCGCTTGATAACGGAACGAAAGAAAGCCGTAAAGCTGCGACAACTAATGGTTTCTTGAATGAGTTCGTTGGTTCATTTGTATTGTTCTTCGGTGCCCTTGCTTTGACCAAACATTTCTTTGGTTCAGAGTTGGTTGGTAAATTGATTGAACAAGGCTATGATAAAACAGTCGCTGAGACAATGACTGCTCCATATACTTCAGGTTCAATTGCAGTTGCTCACTTAGGCATTGGTTTCCTAGTTATGGCACTTGTTGCGGCTCTTGGTGGTCCAACAGGTCCTGGTCTTAACCCAGCGCGTGACCTTGGTCCACGTATCGTCCATGCCCTTCTTCCAAAATCTGTTCTTGGTGAAAACAAGGCTGATTCAAAATGGTGGTATGCTTGGGTTGGTGTATGTGCTCCAATTATCGCATCAATTGCCGCTGTTGCACTTTTCAAATTCTTGTATCTATAATATAGAGAACCCGTTTCATCGGGTTTTTCTTTTTCTCTTGGCATATCCAATGTAAAGTTGTCTGCTCTGCTATTTTTCCAAAAACTATGCTACAATAAAGCTAGAAAAAATCGGAAAAGAGGCTAGAATATGTCAGATGTTATTGCTTTTGGCTATGGAAGCAGTCGAGCGGAGATGCAGCTCAAGCGACTCAATCGTCATGGAATCATCGCAGGTGCAACAGGTACAGGGAAAACCGTGACCTTAAAGGTCTTGGCGGAGCAGTTAAGTGATGCGGGAATCCCGGTCTTTCTATCGGACATCAAGGGTGATTTGAATAGTTTGGTTGCGGCCAATACCAAGGAGATTGATCCTAGTCGCCTAGAGAAGACTCACTATCTTGATTATACCCCTGTTGGCTATCCAGTTGAGTTGTGGGATGTCTTGGGGGAAAATGGGACTCCTGTCCGCATGACTATTTCAGAGCTGGGGCCTGTCTTATTGACGCGCTTGCTGGGCTTGAATGATACTCAGGAGTCCATCTTGAATATCGTTTTCAGCGTGGCAGATGAGCGTGGTCTTCTCTTGATTGACTTGATGGACCTGCGTGCTATGCTCAATTTTGTGGCTGAAAATGCAGCAGAGCTGAGCCAATATTATGGAAATATTCCAGCTCGTTCAGTTGGTGCAATCTTGCGTAGCCTGGTTGTTTTGGAGCAACAAGGGGGTAAGATTTTCTTCGGTGAGCCAAGTCTTGACATTGCTGATTTGATGCGTACAGCAGAAGATGGCCGTGGGGTTATTAACGTCCTTCAAGCTACTGAGCTGTTCAATCAACCAACTCTTTATTCGACAGTCCTGCTCAGCCTTTTGTCAGAACTCTATGAAGTACTGCCTGAGGTGGGGGATTTGGATAAGCCTAAGATGGTCTTCTTCTTTGATGAGGCTCATGTTCTCTTCAAAGATGCTCCAAAAGTTCTTCTTGAAAAGATTGAATTGATTGTTCGTTTGATTCGTTCAAAAGGTGTAGGTGTCTTCTTTGTAACGCAGAATCCGACAGATATTCCTGATAGCGTGGCAGCCCAGCTGGGAAATCGCATCCAGCATGGTCTTCGCGCCTTTACACCAAAAGAGCTCAAAACAGTTGCGACTGTTGCCGAAACCTTCCGTCAAGAAGGTGGGGAGGATTTGGCTAAGGTCATTCAGGAGTTGCAAGTGGGGGAAGCTGTTGTGTCTACCCTTCAAGCAGATGGCACACCAAGCTTTGCGGATCGGGTTTTGATTTATCCACCGAAGAGTATGCTTGGAACGGTCGAGCCGAGCGCCCTCTTGTCTGTCATCAACAACTCTCCTTTGATGGAAAAATATGCTGACGCGATCAACCGTGAATCTGCACACGAGCAGATTTTAGCCATGACAGAGGCCAAAGAAGCCGAACTCATCAAAAAAGCAGAGCAAGCCGAGGCGGAAAAGCGGGCAGAAAAAGAAGCTAAAGAAGCTGCAAAAATGGAAGAGAAAGCCCAGAAAGAAGCAGCTAAAGCTGCGCAAAAAACTAGTCAGCCAGCTAGTCGCAAAACAGATTCTATGATGGATCGCTTTACCAAGAACCTGATGAGCCAGGTCGGACGGGAAGTTGGGCGCGTGGTAACTCGTGGCATTATGGGGATGTTAAAAGGAAAATAAGTTGAGGAACTGGGAAGGAAACTTCTCAGTTTTTTATTGAAACAAAGTTCTTGCCAGATACCACAAAATTCGTTAAAATAAGCATAAATCACTAGTTAGTAAGGAGTTGCCATGACTGATCAATTGCAGGCATTATTGAAAGACTATCAGCCCCGGCCATTGGGTGAAAAACGTTCCTATGCAGTCTTCTTGCCCTTAGTCTGGTCAGACAACCAGTGGCAGGTCTTATATGAGATTCGGAGCGAGTCCATTTCTCAACCGGGAGAAGTCTCATTCCCAGGTGGCAGAGTAGAGGTAGGAGAAACGCCCCAGAAAGCAGCCGTTCGGGAGGTTATGGAGGAACTAAATATTCAACCAGAACAAATTGATATACTCGGAGAAATTGATTATTTGGTTTTGGAGCGCTCAACTGTTCATTGCTTCGTTGGACGGTTAAATCTTGATTGGACGACTATCCTTCCTAATGAAGAGGTTGCTCGGATATTTATAGTGCCTCTATCAACTCTATTAACAACTCAGCCAGTCTACTATCAACTGGATTCACAGATTGTCCCAGATTGCGACTTTCCCTTTGAACGTTTGAGAGGTGGGGTTGACTATCCTTTCAGTCATCACAAACGCTCCGTTCCCTTTTATGAAAATCTACCAGAAAATATCTGGGGAATGACTGCTCAATTTACCCATCGGTTTACGGAAATAGTGAAAAGTAATCTATCGTGAAATGATAGGTTATTTTTTTGGAGGAAAAACCAGCCTTTGCGATATGTATCAGCGAAAAAAATGGAGACAAAGCTCAATGTAAGCAACGTATAGAAAAACAGAGAAAAAACAGATGTGTAGCAGATAAAAGATAGCTACGGCTGGTATACTTGGTACGGTCCATATTTTGAAGTACCCTCATCTATCCAGGAGTGCAACAATATTCATGTAAATGCATTCAGTGGCTTGTTGTCATTTCCAGTAGATGAGTGGGAAAATGTATAAATCTGTATTTTAAGAAGGAGCTAATTATGAGCAAGCAGAAAGTTGTGTCCAGTTTATTATTAAGCACAGTCGTATTAGGGGGATTAGCCTTTTATTCAACGACAACGGTTAAAGCAGAATCGCTAGAATCAGATGTTACATCAGTTAGTTCAAGTGATGTTGTTGAGAAACCGGTAGTATCAAATGAAGAGGAAAGCGACTTTTTAGCTGAAGAAGAGGAGCTTGAAGAGAGCGATGCTCCAGTAGAAACTCTAAATGAAGAAATCAAAGATGTCACAGAGCCTGAATCAGTTCTTCGCCCTCGTGCTATGAGAAGTGTCTTGGAGGATTCGGAGATGGAATCTTTCCCAATGGAAGATTCAGAGTCAGAGAGCGGGATGACGATAAAGGGCTTAGATCAAGTTCAAGATACGAATAGATCAGCTCTTTTGGGGAAATCAGGGCAAGAAAATTATAAAAACTCAGTCTCTATAGAACCAACAAGTGTAACGAGCAAGGGTGAAGTTTCATGGAAAGTAACTTTCAATCCACAAAACTGGTCTTTTCATAACAATAAAGGTGGATATTATTTACTTGTTCCTAAAGGATTGACATTAACAAAGATTACGGAAAATAATAGTCGTGATATTACAAGTCAATTTCCAACAAATGTCAATTCTGAAAGTAATAATCAACAAGCATCATTTCGTTTCTTTGGCGGAGAGGAAGCTAGTGGTGAGAGAAGCTTAGGTGAACAATGGAACTGGTCCGTTGGTTTGGTAGGAAATAGTAAATTTAATGAATGGAAAAATCGTTTTTCTAGTATTTATTATATTGACGATCCAAAACATACCAATACGGTGGAGTATGTGCTAACAGCTCAGATGGACAACGTAGAAGCAAGTACCTTCCCACTTATGGCAGTTATCAAGAACTTTGATGAAAAAAATCATAATTTTAGTCAAGTAGTTGCTGTAGCTGGTCGCGAGATTGTTATTGAGAAAACAAAAGTTCAAAAACCAAAAGAGGAAGCCCCAAAAACAAATCCAGAGGCAGAAGTTCCACAACTCCCAGCACCGGAAGCTCCAAAGGACGCTCCAGAAACTCCGGAAGAAAAACCACAAGTACCGGAATCACCAAAACAAGAGACACCAGAAGCTCCACAAGCGCCATCAACTCCTGAAAAACAACCAGACGCACCGGAAGCTCCAAAAGAGGAAACACCGAAGGAAGAAGTTCCGCAAACACCACAAGAGCCAAAAGAGCAACCAAAAGAGACTCCGGAGGTTTCACCAAAACCAGAAGAGCCACAAACACCACCAGCTCCGTCAACTCCGGAAAAACAACCAGAAGTACCAGTACCGGAAGAACCTAAGAAGGAAGAAGAGCCAGGTCAGGAATTACCAAAACCGATGGAACCAAAGGTTGATAAACTAACACCAGAAGTACCACAGGTACCAGACGCTCCAAAAGATGAACCGCAAGTACCATCAATCCCAGAGGAGCAACCAAAAGAGACTCCAAAACCAGAAGTTCCGTCAACTCCTGAAAAGCAACCGGAAGCTCCTAAGGAAGAGCCAAAACAAGACGCTCCACAAACACCACAAGCGCCATCGACTCCGGACAAGCAACCAGAAGCACCTAAGGAAGACACCCCAGCGCCAGAGGTTCCATCAGTACCAGAAGAGCAACCAAAAGAAACTCCAGCGCCAGAAGTTCCGTCAACTCCTGAAAAGCAACCGGAAGCTCCTAAGGAAGCACCAAAACAAGACGCTCCACAAACACCACAAGCGCCATCAACTCCGGAAAAACAACCAGAAGCACCGGAAGCTCCAAAAGAGGAAGCACCGAAGGAAGAAGTTCCAGCGCCAGAGGTTCCATCAGTACCAGAAGAAAAACCAATGGAAGATTCGAAACCAGAGGCGCCGAAGGAAGACACCCCAGCGTCACCGGCTCCATCAGTACCAGAAGAGCAACCGAAAGAAACTCCAAAACCAGAAGTTCCAAAACAAGAAGATGTCCAACCGGAAGCACCAAAATCTGATAAAGTAGAATCTGATAAACAAATGCCAGAAACTAAGCAACCAGATATGAAGCAACCGAAGACAGACGACATGCCTAAGGAACAAAAACCGAAAGCCGAAGCTCCAAAGGCAGAGCAACCACAAATGGAAGCTCCTAAGAAAGATTCGGAAGCGCCAAAAACTGGTAAAGCAGAATCTGACAAACCAATGCCAGAAACTAAGAAACCAGACATGGAGCAACCGAAGGCAGATAATATGCCTAAGGAACAAAAGCCGAAAGCCGAAGCTCCAAAGGCAGAGCAACCACAAATGGACAAACCACAAATGGAAGCTCCTAAGAAAGATTCGGAAGCACCAAAAACTGGTAAAGTAGAAACTGACAAACCAATGCCAGAAACTAAGCAACCAGATATGAAGCAACCGAAGGCAGATAAACCAGAAGCAGAGAAAGCTCAAATGCCACGAACAGAGGGTATGAAGCCTGAATCTAAGGCTTCA
This sequence comes from Streptococcus sp. 2018WUSS126, assembly GCF_044427425.1. Classification (NCBI taxonomy): domain Bacteria; kingdom Bacillati; phylum Bacillota; class Bacilli; order Lactobacillales; family Streptococcaceae; genus Streptococcus; species Streptococcus sp. 2018WUSS126. The sequence continues at coordinate 16,510 of NZ_JAOTGB010000016.1, forward strand.
ATGATGCCAAAAACAGAGGCGCCAAAAGCAACTTTGCCAAATACAGGTGAAGCAAGTAGCGCAATAGGCTGGCTAGGTGGTGCTTTAGCCACTCTTGCCACAGGCTTGTATCTATTCAAAAACAAAAAAGAAGAATAGTCATTATTGAATAAGATATGAGAACTTCCCTCTTCTAAGTTCATAAAAGACTCCAGATCATCGCTGTATAAGCCTTGGTTTGGAGTCTTTTTGTTAAATATTCTTAGAAAATAACAAAATAGATAAATATTAGATACCCTCTAGAAAAAATTTAGTTTAGGATGTTATACTAACGCTAAAACAATAATATCAATTTTTGAAAATACTAGATTGGAAGAAAAATCTGAACGCCATATTTTAGAACCTGTACTCACAAGTAAAGGGCTTTTATGTAAGAGATAGTTTTTTGCTAGTCAAGTTAATTTTTTGAGGGAATGCTGGCTGTATTTTGAAAAAACGAACGATGAGTAGCTTAAAAAACGGCCTTAGATGGGAGTGCCAAACTGTAAATGCATGTTCTTAGTCTATTGGTGAAAAATTGAAGTAAATAGAGTAAAGGAGCACATTATGAGCAAACAAAAAGTTGTGACAAATCTATTGCTTAGTACAGCTGTACTAGGTGGTTTTCTAATATGTCACGTACCATCTGTAAGCGCAGAAACAGGCAATCTTCAAGAAATACCTACTGAATCTGCTACGGTTAGCTCAGAAAATCAAACTGCTGCCGCAGTTGATGGAATTTCACCTACGGATAACCAGTTACCTATGTCAGAAGAGAGTGATGAACAAGCTCCAGAAGAAAAACTAGTTTCTAGCGATTCTACGAGAGAAGAAAGTGCTGCGCAGGTAGCGACGGATTCGGCGGATACACCATCTCAATCATTAAATGTGTCAGAGGCGGAAGTTTCAACGGCAGATTCAAATATTCAACAAGCCGAAGAGAAACTAATTCAAGAATCAAATTATTATAGATTTGACACTCATCAAGGTGAACAGATTAGGAATGCAGTATCTATAGAAAAAATATCGGCAGATACTAACGAAATTAAGTGGAAAGTAACTTTTGATAGAAAAAATTGGGTTTTTAAAGGCGAGGGGAGCGGCTATTACTTTATTCTTCCAAAAGGCTTACAATTAACCAAAATTATTGATAAACAGTCTGAAGAGGATATTTTCGATAAGTTCCCTACAGAGGTCGATGGTGATGCAAATTCTGAAAGACAGCCGTATCGCTTTTTCAGTAGAGAAAAAAATGCTAGAGATAGTGAGCGTAGTTTTGAAAGTCAGTGGGGTTGGTCTGTTGGACGTGTAGGAGGAGAGTTAGAAAAATGGAAGGAAGAAAGTTCCAGCATCTATTTTCTACAAGTACAGCGAGATTCCGTTGTTAAAGAAAAAGCGACATATGAACTGACGGCACGGGTGACAAATCGAGAAATGCAGACTTTCCCGGTTTTAGCTGTGGTGAAGAATTTTAAAGAGCGAATATTTTTCTCCAGAGATGAGATTACTTCTGCTGCTGGTTTGAGATTAAAGGTATCGGAAAGTGCTAAGCCGAATAATGAAGGGATTACTATTATCGGATCTGTCCCAAGACCTGATTCATCTCCAGAAAGCGACAGGATTCCTGAACCGCGGGGAGATAGGACTCCGGATATAGATGTACCAAAGGCAGATGTTCCAAAAGTTGAGCAACCAAAACCAAAGGACCCTGAGGTTCAACTGCCTGCTCCTAAGGCTCCGGAAACTGTGCCACCAAAAGTAATGCCCCCAGCACCCAAAGTTCCAGAAGTTAAGACGCCCAAAGAGGCGCCTCTGCCACCAAAAACTCCGGAGGTTGAGGTTCCGAAAGTCATGCTTCCGACACCGAAGGTTCCAGAGGTTAAGACGCCAAAAGTTGAGCAGCCTGATACAGATGCTCCTGAGATTGAGTCACCAAAATCTCCTGAAACTGAACGACCAGAAGTATTACCACCGACCCCAAAAGTTCCAGAAGCTGAGACACCGAAAGTTGAGCAACCAAAACCAAAGGACCCTGAGGTTCAACTGCCTGCTCCTAAGGATCCGGAAACTGTACCACCAAAAGTAACTCCCCCAGCACCTAAGGTTCCAGACGTTAAGACGCCAAAAGTTGAGCACCCTGATACAGATGCTCCTGAGATTGAGTCACCAAAATCTCCTGAAACTGAACGACCAGAAGTATTACCACCGACCCCAAAAGTTCCAGAGGTTGAGCCACCGAAAGTCATACTTCCGACCCCAAAAGCCCCAGAAGCTGAGCCACCGAAAGTCATGCTTCCGACGCCGAAATCTCCGGAAGTTGCGCACCCAGATGTTGAGAAATCCACCGGAATCCAACCAGAAAAGGGTCAACCTGAGGTTAATAAACCCAATATTATCCATCCGGAGGTGTTTCAATCCGAAGTTAAGAAAACGGAATCTGGATTTTCACCGGCTCCAAAGGTAGGAATACAAAAAGAGACTTTACCAAATACGGGTGAAACGAGTAACACCCTAGTATGGCTAGGTGGTGCTCTAGCTACCCTTGCATCAAGTTTGTATCTTTTCAAACAACACCGGCAAAGAGAAGAGGAATGATTTTACGCTAATACTAAAGTTTCTGGAACGTCAATAAGGCTTATCTATCATGGACTAAGAAAATTTAGAACAGTTGTAAATAGAAAACATTCCAAAATCTGAACTGCACCCCAAAAGTTAGAGGTGAAATCTAATTTTTGAGGTGCTTTTCTTGTAAGGTCAAGACACAAAGACAAGGTTGAAATTTATCGCTTGCAATGATATGAAGGAGTTGGTTTTATATTTTGTTTTATCAATACTAGTTTGAATGTTATCCGAGAATTTGTAGGACATTCTGAGGATAGTAAGGAGATAGAGAAAATTTATCTTCATGTAATGCAGAAAGGAAAACATAAGATTGAATTAGCAATGAAAGAGTTGTCTGATACTATTGCATGATAATTGTGAGATGAATATTTTTTGATATTATTTTCTTTTTCTAAATAGTACAATAAAAACTAAGATAAGTATAATAATAAGGACAGTTAAACTTATCCATATAATTTTCAGACTATCAGTAAAAATATCAACAATTTGAAGTATAGATACAGAACCTATCATAAAAAGGATGACTTCCATAATTCTATTTCTAAAAAAGTCATTATACTGATTTCGCTCTTTGAGTAAATTGAATTCTTCTTGTTTGATTTTTTCCATATACTCATTATGTTTAAAATAAGAAGTAGTTTGTAAGTGATTAAATAAGTCAGTAATAGCAAAATGGTTAAGTCTATAAATATAAAGAAATGATCTTTTAAAGTTGTGTGCCCATTCGTTGAATTTTATTAATTGCTTATTATTTGAAAGTTGAAATTTTTCAATGCCATCCATAATTGTTTCGTCTAGAGTAATTAATTGAAATAAAGGAGTAGCTGATGCTAAAAAGAAACTAGCTTGACTAAGAAAATTTGATTCGAATTCATTTGTACTTTCAGTATTCCAGATTATATATATCGCTCCTTTATTTATGTATCTAATGGTATCAAAATCATAAAAATTAGTGGTATAGTATTTTGATTTAGTTGAAGAAGATAGGGATTTTAAATTATAAGGGGCATTAATCATCCAAGTATGTAGCTTATCAGTTTTAAAAAATTCCAATTTATTCATTTCATCCATATTCATTATAAAGTGTAAAATGAAGAAACGTTCACTTAAGTGTATACCACCATTTATGGAAGATAATTCCTTTTTTATATATCTTAGCATATCATCAATTTGTTGATTGGGGTTAGTAGAATATGTTGTCGACTTTTGATTAAAATCTGGAAAAATCTTCATTTTCATCTTAGTATATGGGTGAAAAAAGTCTGGAAGATAGAAAGATGATCTTAAATCTTCGAATAATTCAATAACAATTGAACCATTTTGGAAGATAGTGAGAGTTATAAAGAAAAAGTATAATTCTTCATTCTCATCCACTTCTATTAAAGGAGTGAAAATAAATTTAATAAACTGATTTGATTCAGAATTTTGTAGATAATTTTGCTTATTTTTTTCTAGTTTTGAAAAATACAAATCAAAATAATAATTTGTTTTTTCTATTACTTTATTTTCTAAATGTAGTAACTCATCTGGAAGTTTCCATAATTCATGTTTTTTTTCATAAAGTTCATTATCTTTTGTACTGATTAATATCGCTATGGTTGCAGGATGATTTTCAAACTTTTGAGTTATAATTTTTATTAATTTGTTGTTATCTATTTTATATAAGTCTGTACTTAACATGTAAAAAGAAGTGATTTTTATTTCTTCAATTTTCTTAGAAATCTCAGGAATTTTTTCATTCCAATTAATTTTGGTAGGTTTTGCCATATCGTACTTCCTTTCATGACATGTATTAATTATATCAAAAATATAATCTACGATATTAGAAAATATTAATCAGTTAAAATTCAGTTATTTTGTCAAAAACAAAAGAAAAAAGCCTTTGAAACGTTGATTTCATAGGCTTTCTGTATGTTGTCTTATTTAACTTCAGTAAAAATCACGTGCTTACGCAATTTTGGTGAGTATTTTTTCAATTGAAGACGGTCTGGAGTGTTGCGTTTGTTTTTTGAAGTAAGGTACAAACGCTCACCAGATTCTTTGTGTTCAAGTGTAATATTTACGCGCATGGTATCTCCCTTCTATTATTCAGCTGAAGCAGCCTTAGCGATTTTACGTCCTTTGTAGTATCCTTTCAAAGATACACGGTGAGAACGTGAGTAATCTCCAGTAGTTTCGTCAAATTTCACAGTTGGAGCTGCTACTTTATAGTGAGTACGACGTTTGTTTTTCTTCGCTTTTGAAGTGCGACGTGCAGGTACTGCCATTTCTTTTTTCCTCCATTAAATGTCAGGGTCAAGCCCTTTTTAAATCTAAAATAGTGCGTATGACTTTCGTCAACTTTAACAGTATAACAAAAGTTTTTTGTAAAGTAAAGTTACTTGACAGATTTTTTTCACTTTTTTGGAAAATAGCAGAGCATTTATGGTAAAATAAGGAGGATTGCAAGGCTCGACTGGTAGAGTTTGAGCCCTTATGACTTAATTTGGAAAGGAAGAAGCACAACTTCGAGCGATATAAGTTGGCTCTATACACTTTATTATGAAATTACAAAAACCAAAGGGAACACAGGATTTACTACCGCAGGATTCTGCCAAATGGCAGTATGTGGAAAACTTTACCCGCAGCATTTTCAAGCAGTACAATTACGCTGAGATTCGCACACCAATCTTCGAGCATTATGAGGTGATCAGCCGTTCGGTTGGCGATACGACAGACATTGTGACCAAGGAGATGTACGATTTCTATGACAAGGGAGAGCGTCATATCACCCTCCGTCCAGAAGGGACGGCACCGGTTGTTCGTTCTTATGTAGAAAACAAGCTCTTTGCTCCAGAAGTGCAAAAGCCAGCTAAGTTCTATTACATGGGTCCAATGTTCCGCTATGAGCGTCCGCAGGCAGGTCGTCTCCGTCAGTTCCACCAGATTGGTGTGGAGTGCTTTGGTTCCAATAACCCAGCGACAGACGTAGAAACCATTGCTATGGCCTATCACTTCTTTGAAGAGTTGGGAATCAAGGACATCCGCCTCCACCTCAACAGTCTGGGCAATCCAGAGAGCCGTGCCGCTTATCGCCAGGCCTTGATTGACTATCTGACGCCGCTCAAGGACCAGCTTTCCAAGGATAGCCAGCGCCGTCTAGAAGAAAATCCTTTGCGTGTGTTGGATTCCAAGGAAAAAGAAGACAAGGTCGCAGTGGAAAATGCACCGTCCATCTTGGACTATCTAGATGAAGAAAGTACTGCTCACTTCGAGGCAGTCAAGTCCATGCTGGACAGCTTAGGTATCACTTATGTGATCGACACCAACATGGTGCGTGGTTTGGACTACTATAACCATACTATTTTCGAGTTTATGACCGAGGTAGGTGGCAACGACCTGACCATCTGTGCCGGCGGTCGTTATGATGGTTTGGTGTCCTATTTCGGTGGACCAGAAACACCAGCCTTCGGCTTTGGTATGGGGATTGAACGCCTCATCCTCGTCCTTGAAAAGCAAGGCATTGAACTTCCTCTCGACACCCAGTTAGATGTATACATCGCTGTTTTAGGTCAGGAGGCCAATGGCGGAGCGCTTGAGTTGGTTCAAGCCATCCGCAAGCAAGGGTTCCGTGCAGAGCGAGATTACCTTGACCGCAAGCTCAAGGCCCAATTTAAGTCAGCAGATGTCTTTGGAGCCAAGGCCATCATTACCCTAGGTGGTAGTGAAATCGAATCTGGACAGGTTGTGGTAAAAAATAACCAAACTCGCAGCCAAGTTGAAACAAGTCTGGAAGCACTCAAAACAGATTTTGCAAGTATTTTAGAAGAATTAGAGAAGCAGTAGTCTAGGCTGCTGCTTTTTTATTTTAGAAAGCAAAAAAAGAAGCGATTGGATAATCACTTCTTGAAAATAGTGGAGAATGAATTAGTGCGAGTGGCAGAAGTCTAAGACCATCCGACCTTGGATAGTGCCAGCAACCATTTCATTGAAGACTGCTTCGGCATCTTCGACAGGACGTTTTTGAACGACTGGAACAACTAGTCCCATAGCACCGAAGTGGAAGGCCTCTTCTAAATCTTTACGAGTACCAACTAGTGAGCCGACTACCTTGATACCGTCTAGTACAGTCTTCACGATACTGAGGTCCATGTATTCAGATGGAAGTCCTACAGCTACTACATATCCACCAGCACGAACACTGTCAATAGCTTGGTTGAAGGCTACTTTGGAAACAGCTGTTACAACAGTAGAGTGTACACCGCCACCAGTAATTTCTTTAATATATCCAGGAACATCTTCTACTTCAAGTCCGTTGATCGTCACATCTGCACCAACTTCTTTGGCGAGTTCCAATTTATCATTATTGATGTCTACGGCGATAACATGAGCGTTGAAGACTTTTTTAGCGTATTGTACAGCAAGGTTTCCGAGTCCACCAGCACCATAGATAGCAATCCATTGACCTGGTTCCAAGTGAGCTTCTTTAATCGCTTTGTAGCAAGTAACGCCAGCACAAGTGATCGAACTTGCTTGAGCTGGATCAAGACCTTCTGGAACTTTTACTGCATAGTCTGCTGTTACAATACATTGCTCAGCCATACCACCGTCAACAGAGTAGCCGGCATTTTTTACGGTACGGCAGAGAGTTTCGCGACCGGTTGTACAATATTCACACATGCCACAGCCTTGGAAGAACCAAGCAACGCTGACACGGTCACCAACTTTTAGACTGGTAACACCAGGTGCGATTTCCGTAACAATACCGATTCCTTCGTGACCAAGCACGCGACCAGGAACCTTACCAAAATCACCATTGGCAACGTGGAGGTCAGTGTGACAAACACCACAGTACTCAATTTGGACCAAAGCCTCACCAGCTTCGAGTGGACGAAGTTCCTTATCGACAACGACAACACCAGTAGATTCTGGATTTACAACGACTGCTTTCATAAGCAGACCTCCTGTTTTAATATTTTATGTACATTTTTGGATGTGTTAATATAGTTGTTTTATATTGTTAAGAATATCACAATGTAGACAAAAATGCAAGAGTAGAAAAGAAGGGACAAATGAATGTAAAATTGAAAATTATCACGTAATTACTACAATATTTTCAAAAAAATCTATTTACTTGGAAGCGTTTTCTTGGTAAACTAGTATCGTAAATGTTAGAGAAAGAATAAATGATAAAGATTTGTCTTACTTTATGTATTTTTTGACCAAACAAAGCAGAAACGAATCTGAATATTTTCTGAAAACAAGAAAAAGTAAGCGTTTTCTATAACAAAACAGAAAAAATGTGAAAAAATTAACAATTTCTCTTTACAAATAAAATAAAAAATAGTAGAATAACATTGTGAAAAAGTTAACAAATAGTTAGCGAGTATATTTGGAGGAACACAATGGCTGATAAAAAAGTAGTATCACCAGAAGAAAAGTTGGTAGAAGCGCGCAAGCACGTCGATGAGCTTGTTCAAAAAGGTTTGGTTGCTCTTGATGAGTTCCGTAAACTTGGTCAAGAAGAAGTAGACTATATTGTAGCGAAAGCTTCGGTTGCAGCCCTTGATAAACACGGTGAATTGGCAATGCACGCCTTTGAAGAAACCAAGCGTGGTGTATTCGAAGACAAGGCTACTAAGAACTTGTTTGCCTGTGAGCACGTTGTCAATAACATGCGCCACACGAAAACTGTTGGTGTTATCGAAGAAGATGAAGTGACAGGTTTGACTTTGATTGCTGAGCCGGTCGGTGTTGTTTGTGGTATCACACCAACAACAAACCCAACTTCTACAGCAATCTTTAAATCATTGATTGCCTTGAAGACACGTAATCCAATTGTCTTTGCCTTCCACCCATCTGCACAAGAATCTTCTGCTCATGCAGCTCGTGTTGTCTATGAAGCAGCTGTGGCAGCTGGTGCCCCTGAAAACTGTATCCAGTGGGTAACAAAACCATCTATGGAAGCAACGTCTGAGTTGATGAAACATGATGGTATTGCAACAATCCTTGCAACTGGTGGTAACGCAATGGTGCGTGCAGCTTACTCTTGTGGTAAACCTGCCCTTGGTGTAGGTGCTGGTAACGTTCCAGCCTATGTTGAAAAATCAGCAAACATCCGTCAGGCAGCACATGACATCGTTATGTCTAAGTCATTTGACAACGGTATGGTCTGTGCGTCAGAACAAGCAGTTATCATTGATAAAGAAGTTTATGATGAGTTTGTAGCAGAATTCAAATCTTACAAAACTTACTTCGTTAATAAGAAAGAAAAAGCTCTTCTGGAAGAATACTGCTTCGGTGTGAAAGCTAACAGCAAAAACTGTGCGGAAGGCAAATTGAATGCGGACATCGTTGGTCGCCCAGCTGCATGGATTGCTGAGCAGGCTGGCTTCTCAGTACCAGAAGGTACAAACATCTTGGCAGCTGAGGTTGCTGAAATCGGTGAAAAAGAGCCATTGACTCGTGAGAAATTGTCACCTGTTATTGCCGTCTTGAAAGTTGACGGTCGTGCAGAAGGTCTTGAAGCAGCTCGCCAAATGGTTGAATTCCACGGTCTCGGTCACTCTGCAGCTATTCATACGGAAGACGCAGAATTGGCGAAAGAGTTTGGTACAATCGTACGTGCTATCCGTGTTATTTGGAACTCTCCATCTACTTTCGGTGGTATCGGTGATGTTTACAACGCATTCTTGCCATCATTGACACTTGGTTGTGGTTCTTACGGACGCAACTCAATCAGTGATAACGTAAGTGCTATGAACTTGCTCAACATCAAGAAAGTAGGAAGACGTAGAAATAATATGCAATGGTTTAAAGTTCCTTCTAAAACATACTTCGAACGTGATTCTATCCAATATCTCCAAAAATGTCGTGACGTTGAACGTGTCATGATCGTTACAGACCGTGCTATGGTAGAACTTGGATTCCTAGATCGTATCATCGAACAATTGGACCTTCGTCGTAATAAAGTTGTTTACCAAATCTTCTCAGACGTTGAGCCAGATCCAGACATCACAACAGTTTATAAAGGTACAGAATTGATGCGTACCTTCAAACCAGATACAATCATCGCACTCGGTGGTGGTTCACCAATGGATGCTGCCAAAGTTATGTGGCTCTTCTACGAACAACCAACAGTTGATTTCCATGACCTAGTTCAAAAATTCATGGATATCCGTAAACGTGCCTTCAAGTTCCCAGAACTTGGTAAGAAATCTAAGTTTATCGCGATTCCAACTACATCAGGTACAGGTTCAGAAGTAACACCGTTTGCCGTAATCTCTGATAAAGCAAACAACCGTAAATACCCAATCGCTGACTACTCATTGACACCAACTGTGGCAATCGTTGACCCAGCACTCGTATTGACAGTACCTGCACACGTTACAGCAGATACTGGTATGGACGTATTGACTCACGCTACAGAAGCATACGTTTCAACAGTAGCAAACGACTTTACAGATGGTTTAGCACTTCAAGCTATCAAACTAGTATTTGAAAACCTTGAAAGCTCAGTGAAGAATGCTGACTTTGTATCACGTGAGAAAATGCACAACGCATCAACTATGGCAGGTATGGCCTTCGCCAACGCATTCCTAGGTATTTCTCACTCAATGGCTCATAAGATTGGTGGACGTTTCCATACTGTTCACGGTCGTACAAACGCTATCTTGCTTCCATACGTTATCCGCTACAACGGTACTCGTCCAGCTAAGACAGCTACATGGCCTAAGTACAACTACTATAAAGCAGATGAAAAATACCAAGACATCGCTCGTCTTCTAGGCTTGCCATGTTCAACACCAGAAGAAGCTGTTGCTGCATACGCACAAGCAGTTTACGACCTCGGTGAACGCATCGGTATCCAAATGAACTTGAAAGCACAAGGTATCGACGAGAAAGAACTCAAAGAACACTCTCGCGAATTGGCTCTTCTTGCTTACGAAGATCAATGTACACCAGCTAACCCACGTCTAGCAATGGTTGACCACATGCAAGAAATCATCGAAGACGCCTACTACGGTTACAAAGAACGTCCAGGTCGTTTGAAATAATCCTATTCCGTTGTCTTTCGTCGTTAGATTTCCTTGGTGAACTTCAGTTCTACCTTCGTCAATCTGCCTAGAAAGACTTAGGACTAGAATTATTTCGGTCGTTCGCCTTGTCTCGTTTAGAAAATCATCCCTTGGTGATTTAGCTTCGCCTTCGCCACCTAGACTCTCTTAGGAAAAACTGATTTCAAAATGAACATGCAAGTGTTTGTTAACAAATCATTTCTTAATAATTATTGTATAAACAATTGGACTAGCCTCCAAAACTTTCTCAACACCAGCTTACGTGAGTAGGTTGGTGTTTTTGTGCATGAATAAGTTGATTAATAAATGTTGATAAGGTAAAGGTCATTGCGAAATCTGACTTTACTAGTCTATATTGGTAATTTATGCGTTTGAAGTTGTGTTGTATGTTGGGGGAGAAAATATCCATAGGGACAGGGTTCTCTGGCAATTGAAAAAATGGTATACTAATACTAGTTTTTAGTAAATTGAGGTAATGATGATGTCAGAGCAAGCACAAAGACAGGAACTTCACCGGAAAATATGGGCGATTGCAGATAAGGTACGAGGAGCAGTAGATGGTTGGGATTTCAAACAGTACGTCTTGGGAATTCTGTTCTACCGTTTTATCAGTGAGAATTTTAAAAATTACATCGAGGGTGGAGATCCAGATGTAGATTATGCTAATTTTCCAGAGGGGCAGATTACAGATGTCATCAAGGATGATGCAGTCAAAACCAAGGGGTATTTTATCTATCCGTCGCAGCTGTTTTCAAATGTGGTGAAGCAGGCCAGAGGAAATGATAATCTCAATACGGAGTTGAGGGATATTTTTGATGCCATCGAGGCTAGTGCGATTGGCTATGACAGTGAGCATGATATCAAGGGTCTCTTTGATGATGTTGATACGCGGAGTAACCGTCTGGGCAATTCCGTTGCGGAAAGAAATCAGCGTTTGGTGGATATTTTAGAAGAGATTGCCAATCTTGATTTTGGGGATTTCGAGGACAACAAAATCGACCTATTTGGTGATGCTTATGAGTTCTTGATTTCAAACTATGCCTCGAATGCTGGTAAGTCAGGCGGGGAATTTTTCACCCCTCAAAGCGTGTCCAAGTTGCTGGCTAAGATTGTCATGCTGGGGAAAGATGAGAAGAATAAGATTAACAAAATCTACGACCCTGCGTGTGGTTCAGGCTCTCTCTTGCTTCAGGCCAAGAAGCAGTTTACCGAGCACATTATTGAAGATGGGTTTTATGGGCAGGAAATCAATATGACCACCTATAACCTGGCTCGGATGAATATGTTTCTTCACAACATTAACTATGATAAATTTAGCATTGAGCGTGGCAATACCCTGCTGGACCCCAAACATGGCAACGACAAGCCTTTTGATGCCATCGTGTCCAACCCACCGTATTCTATCAAGTGGATTGGCAGCGATGATCCAACCTTAATCAATGATGATCGCTTTGCACCAGCTGGGATTTTGGCTCCAAAGTCCAAGGCTGACTTTGCCTTCATCATGCACAGTCTTTCCTATCTTTCGTCAAAAGGCAGAGCAGCCATCGTGACCTTCCCTGGTATTTTTTATCGCGGAGGTGCGGAGCAAAAAATCCGGAAGTATTTGGTAGACGGAAACTTTGTGGAGGCTGTTATTCAGCTACCAGACAATCTCTTTTTTGGAACCTCTATTGCCACCTGTATTCTTGTTTTGGCTAAAAATAAGAATACGACAGATACACTCTTTATCGATGCCAGTCGGGAATTTAAAAAAGAAACCAATAATAACATCTTAACCGAAGACAATATCCAGAATATTTTAGATGGATTTGACAAGGGAGAAGATAAGGAATACTTTGTTTCAGTTGCATCACATGAGAAGATTGTCGAAAATGATTACAACCTGTCTGTTTCGACCTATGTAGAAAAGGAAGATACGCGAGAGAAGATTGACATCGTTCAGTTGAACAAAGATATCGCTGAAACTGTGAAAAATATTGACCGTCTGCGTGCTGAGATTGACAAGATTGTGGAGGAGTTGAGTCATGACCAATGATATCATCATCTACACAACAGATGACGGCAATGCATCAATCGAACTTCATCTGGACAATGGAACAGTCTGGCTGACCCAGTTGGAGTTAGCGGAACTTTTTCAGACTTCCAAGCAGAATATCAGCAAACATATTAAGGCTATTTTTGAGGACGGAGAACTTGATGAAAAAGTGGTTGTCAACTACCAGTTGACAACCACTCAACACGGGGCAATGGCAGGCAAAACCCAGAGCCGAAAAACTGCTTACTACAATCTGGATATGATACTGGCTATCGGCTACCGGGTACGGTCACCTCGTGGGGTACAATTTCGGAACTACGCTTCAACGGTTTTAAAAGAGTACTTGATCAAAGGCTTTGCTATGGACGACGACCGTTTGAAAAATTTGGGTGGGGGAGCTTATTTCAAGGAACTTCTTGACCGTATTCGAGATATTCGTTCAAGCGAAAAAGTGTTTTATCGTCAGATTTTAGACTTGTTTGCGACCTCAAGTGACTATAATGCAAGAAGCAGTGAAGCCCAGCAATTTTTTGCAACGGTGCAGAATAAGTTGCATTACGCCATTCATCACCATACCGCTAGTGAGCTGATTTACACTAGAGTAGATAGTGAGAAGGAATTTATGGGCTTGACGACCTTCAAGGGTGAATTGCCAACCTTGTCAGAGGCTACGGTTGCCAAAAATTATCTGACCGAGCAAGAGTTGCAAGGTCTCAATCAGTTGGTATCGGGGTATTTGGATTTTGCTGAGAGGCAGGCCCAACGTCAGATTGTCATGACCATGGCAGACTGGATTCAGCACGTGGATCGGATTTTACTGGCAACGGGTGAGGACCTCCTGACCCATGCTGGGACTATATCCCGCGAGCAGATGACGGGAAAAGTCAGTCAAGAGTACCGAAAATATAAATCCAAGACCCTCAGTCAAGTTGAAAAAGACTACCTAGCCCACATCAAACACCTAGAAAAAACAGCTCAAGATCAAGAGGGAGAGAAAAAATGACCAAAATAGAAGAAATGATAGCTGAACTCTGCCCTAATGGTGTAGAGTGGAAAGAGTTGGGGGAAGTAGCAGAAATTGGTACAGGAAAAAATAATACAAACGAGCAGGTAGAGAATGGAAAGTACCCATTTTATGTTCGTTCTAAGGATATCAAGAGTATTAATAACTATTTGTTCGATGAAGAAGCTATTATTATTCCAGGGGAAGGAGGTATAGGGGAAATATTTCATTATGTCAATGGAAAATATGGTTTACATCAACGGGCATATCGAATACATATAGTTGATGACAAAGTTGATACGCGATTTATTTATTACTACCTTCAAGTTGCTTTTAAAAAATTTATATTAAAAAAGGCCGTTTCAGCGACAGTTAGTTCAATAAGAAAACCCATGATTGAAAGATTTCCCATTCCCATCCCACCCCTAGAAATTCAAGAAGAAATCGTGAAAATACTTGACAAATTCACGGAATATGTTATGGAATATGTTACAGAATTGACCGCAGAATTGACCAACCGCCAAAAGCAATACTCTTTTTATCGTGATAAACTCCTCTCTTTTGAAGATGAGGTTTATCAGGTTGAGTGGAAGACATTGGGGGAAGTTGCTAGTTTTAGGAGGGGGTCATTTCCTCAACCGTATGGGGAGAAAGAATGGTATGGTGGAGAGCACTCTCAGCCCTTTGTTCAAGTGGCAGATATCTCAGAGAATGGCTATTGTCTAAACGCTAGTACTCAGAAACGTATTTCTCAAAAAGCAATTCCAAAGAGTGTTTTTGTTCCTAAAGGGACGGTTTTAGTCACTCTTCAAGGGACGATAGGGAGAGTGGCTATTACTCAATATGATGCTTATGTTGACCGCACTATTGCCATTTTTGATGATTATAAGTGTGATATAGATATTAAATATTTTGCTTATCAATTAAAAAGAAAGTTTGATATTGAAAAAGAGTTTGCAAGAGGTAGTACTCTGAAGACGATAACCAAGCAAGAGTTTTCACAATTTCAGATTCCAATCCCACCTCTCCCTATCCAACAACGCATCGTTCAGGTTCTTGATAACTTTGATGCGGTTTGTAACGACCTTAATATCGGGCTGCCCAAGGAGATTGAGCTACGCCAAAAACAGTATGAATATTTTAGAGAAAAACTCTTGACATTCACCGCCGAAGGCGTGTATCCTGGACAGTGGACAGTGGACAGTGGACAGTGGACAGTGGACAGTGAGCGGGGAGCGTCCGACCTAATTCGCCTCTTGCAGTGGGTCTTTGGAACCATACGGGTAGAGTTGGGGGCAGTAGCATCTGTTGTACGTGGCAAGCGATTGGTACGTAAAGAGTTATCACAGAGTGAGGGGTATCCAGTATATCAAAATAGTTTGAATGCACTTGGTTATTATAAAGATTGGAACACAGAGGCTAATACCGCGTTTATTATTAGTGCTGGAGCAGCAGGAGAAGTTGGTTATAGTAATCAAAACTTTTGGAAAGCAGATGATGTCTGGACGATTGAAACAGCAGTCATTAGTCAAAGATTTATTTTTCATGTCTTGTCGCAAAAGAAAGATTTGTTGAAAAGCCAGGTACGAAAAGCTAGTGTTCCTAGACTATCGAAAACTAGTATTGAAAATCTATCATTCATCTTACCTTCACTTGAGGATCAATCTCGCATCGTTGCCATTCTTGACAAGTTCGATGAGTTGACGACCTCAATTTCTCACGGTTTGCCAAAGGAAATTGAACTGCGTCAGAAGCAGTATGAGTATTTTAGAGATAAATTATTGACATTTTAAATTAGGGAAATAGTATGGGAAAAAGACTAGAAGAAATTGCAGAGGAATTGAGACAATCTCCTAAAACAGTCCAGTTGATATATGCTTTTAATGGGACTGGAAAAACTCGGTTATCAAAAGCATTTAAAAATATAGTTCAAGGTGATGATAGTCCTACAAGAGATAAAATTATTTATTATAGTGCTTTTACCGAAGACTTATTTTACTGGGACAATGATTTAGAAAATAACAAAGATTATAAATTAAAGGTACAACCGAACTCATTCTTGACTTGGATTATAGAAGAGCAAGGCCAGGATCAAAATATTATTAAAAATTTTCAGCATCACACAGATGATAAATTAAACCCTAGTTTTGATTTGGTGAATAATCAAGTTATTTTTATATTTCAAAGGGGAAATGAAGAGATACGTGAGCAAGTCAAACTTTCTAAAGGTGAGGAAAGCAACTTTATTTGGTCTATCTTTTACACATTACTAGAGTTGGTTATTAGTGAGAGAAAAATTGCTGAAGCGGAAGAGCGAAGCACTAGAGATTTTGATAATCTTGAATACATTTTTATAGACGACCCAGTCTCCTCGTTAGATGAAAATCATTTAATAGAAGTAGCATCGAATCTTGCAGGATTAATAAAAGAGAGCAATGATGAAAGGTTAGGTCTGAAATTTATTATTACAACTCATAATCCGCTGTTTTATAATGTCCTACATAATGAATTTGGAAATGCGGGTAAGTACAGATTGGAAAAGCTGGAAGATGGTACATATCAACTGCACACTCAGCGTAAGGACTCTCCTTTTGCCTACCATTTATTTCTTTGTGAACAAATTTCTAAAGCGATTGCTGAGGATAGTATTCAAAAATTTCATTTCAATTTTCTTCGCAACTTATATGAAAAAACTTCAACATTTCTGGGATATAAAGACTGGAAGGAATTATTTCCAGAAGAAGCTACTGATGATGTGCGACAAGCCTATAAGAAGCGTATTTTAGACTTTTCTAGTCACTCTAAGCACTCAGCGGAAGAAACGACAGAATTAAATTCTACCCACAAGCAAATGTTGGTATACTTATTTCATGATTTTATTGACCGATATCATTTCTATAAAGAGGAGTAACTATGTCCGAATTCATTCAAACAGACCCAATTATCGAATCCAACAATTTCATCGTTTTGGACAAGTATGTGAAGTCAGTACAGCCAGGTCATTATCAGACAGAAGCTGATTTGGAGAAGGAGCTGATTGCGGATTTGCAGCAGCAAGGTTATGAGTATCTGAACTACCTGACCACTCCTGAAGCATTGCTAGGGAATCTTCGGACGCAGATGGAAATGCTCAATCGTGTCAGTTTTACGGATGCGGAGTGGCAACGGTTTTTGGATGAGTATTTGAATAAACCAAGCGAGAGCTTGATTGATCGGACGCGTAAGCTTCATGATGATCACGTCTATGACTTTATTTTTGATGACGGGCATATTCAAAATATTTACCTGTGGGATAAGAAAAACATCAGTCGAAACAAATTGCAGATCATTAACCAGATGAAGCAGACCGGTACGAGTGCCAATCGGTACGATGTGACCCTCTTGGTCAATGGTTTGCCCTTGGTTCAGATTGAGTTGAAAAAACGCGGAGTTGCCATTCGGGAGGCTTTTAACCAGGTCCATCGCTACAGCAAGGAAAGTTTTAACGAAGAAAATTCCCTCTTCAAGTACCTGCAACTCTTTATTATTTCAAATGGGACAGATACCCGCTACTTTGCCAATACGACCAAGCGGAATAAGAATTCCTTTGATTTCACTATGAATTGGGCCTTGAAGAATAATAATCCGATCAAGGATTTGAAGGACTTCACAGCAACTTTCTTAAGCAAGCAGACCTTGTTAAATGTCTTGATCAATTATTCCGTTTTTGATACCAGTGATACCTTGTTAATCATGCGTCCTTATCAGATTGCGGCGACTGAGAGGATTATCTGGAAAATTCGCTCTGCTATTGCTTCAAAAATCAAGAGTGGACCGGAAACAGGTGGCTATATCTGGCATACGACTGGATCTGGAAAGACCTTGACTAGTTTTAAAGCGGCACGCTTGGCGACGGAGATGGCCGAAGTGGACAAGGTCTTTTTCGTGGTAGACCGCAAGGACTTGGATTATCAGACCATGAAGGAGTACCAGCGGTTCTCTCCAGATTCGGTCAATGGCTCCAACAGTACTGCAGGGCTCAAGCGAAACATTGAAAAAGATGACAATAAAATTGTGGTGACCACCATTCAAAAGCTCAATCATTTCATGACAAGTGAGCAGGAGCACGAAATCTATGACAAGCAAGTGGTTTTCATTTTTGATGAGTGTCACCGCTCGCAGTTTGGGGAGGCCCAAAAACGCCTGAAGCAAAAATTCAAGAAATATTGTCAATTTGGCTTTACAGGGACACCGATTAAGGTGGAGAATGCTTTAGGTGCAGAAACCACTCAATCTGTCTTTGGAAAAGAACTCCATTCTTACGTTATTACTGATGCCATACGGGATCAGAAGGTCTTGAAATTCATGGTGGATTACAATGATGTCCGCCCACAATTCAAGGCCTATGAAACAGAGCAGGATTTGGAAAAGTTGAGTGCTGCTGAGCCCAAGAAAGCTCTTTTACACCCAACTCGCATCTCAGAAATTTCCAGCTATATCTTGGAGCATTTCAATCAAAAAACACATCGCCAGTCAGGAAAAGGCTTTAATGCTATGTTTGCCGTTTCGAGTGTTGAAGCTGCCAAAGCCTATTACCAGGAATTGCAGGAGCAGCAAGCAGGGCGAGAAAAGCCACTAAAAATTGCGACGATTTTCTCTTTTGCGGCTAACGAGGCCCAGGCTGCGATTGGGGAAATTGATGATGAGAATTTTACTCCGAATGACTTACCAGACCTCAGCAGTAAGGAATTTTTAAGTCGTTGCGTGCATGATTACAATCAGCTGTTTCAAACCAATTACACAATCAACGGCAATGATTTCCAGAATTATTACCGTGACTTAGCCAAGCGAGTGAAGACGGGTGAGGTCGATTTATTGATTGTAGTGGGAATGTTCTTGACAGGTTTTGATGCCCCTACTTTGAATACCTTATTTGTAGATAAAAATCTCCGCTATCATGGTCTTATCCAAGCTTTTTCACGAACCAATCGGATTTATGATGCGACCAAGTCTTTTGGCAATATCGTAACATTTCGAGATTTGGAGAAGGCGACGACAGATGCTATCAAGCTCTTTGGAAAAACGGAAACAGCAGAGGTCTTGTTGGAACGCTCCTATAAAGATTACTTGGAGGGTTATGTCGATGCTGGTGAACAAGAAGCAGGCTATTTGGCTGTTGCTCAGGAGCTCCTGGAGCGTTTTCCAGATCCAAGAGAGATTCTCAAAGAAAGTGATAAGAAAGCCTTTGTAGATTTGTTTGGGAAGTTTTTGAAGTTGGATAATATTCTCCAAAACTACGATGACTTTGTGCGATTGCAGGCTGTTCAGATGGTTGATTTTGAAAATCCTGAGGAAGTAGCTGCTTTTCAAGCTAAATACCAGATGGAGATTGAAACGATGGAAGAGCTGGCTCAGCTTCCTATACCGACAGTTCGGGAAATTCAGGACTATCGTTCCGTCTACAATGACATCAGAGATTGGTATACACGGGAACGCCAGAATCAGCAAGACAGCAAATCAACAGTAGACTGGGATTCGGTGGTTTTTGAGATTGAGTTGTTGAAATCACAAGAGATCAATCTGGATTATATCTTGGAATTGATTTTTGAAACCAATAAAACAGTATCGGACAAGGATACTTTGGTAGAAGAAATCACACGGACAATTCGTGCCAGTCTTGGTAATCGAGCCAAGGAAGCTTTGATTGTAAAGTTTATTCGTCGAAGTGATTTGGATAGTTTTGTGGATAAGACGGACATTATCGAAAAATTCTTCCTCTTTGCTCGGGAGGAACAGAAAAAAGAAGTTGCCGAGCTTATTCAACAAGAAGGCTTGAATGAAGAGAGTGCCAAGCGGTATATTCAACTTTCTTTGAGGAGGGAATATGCCAGTGAAAATGGGAATGCTCTCAACGAAACCTTGCCAAAGATGAGCCCCCTCAATCCTCAGTATCATACGAAGAAGCAGACTGTTTTCCAAAAAATCAGTGCCTTGGTTGAAAAATTTAAGGGGATTGGTGGAAGTATCGACTAAGAAAACCGGACATCTGTTCGGTTTTTTGGCTTATCTTTCACAATTTTCTGTCAATTTATGGTAGAATAGAAAAAATAGATTTTTTATGAGGGATACCATGACATTAGTATATCAATCAACACGTGATGCACAAAATACTGTATCGGCTAGTCAAGCGATTTTACAGGGCTTGGCGACCGACGGTGGTTTGTTTACACCGATTTCTATTCCAACAGTTGACTTGGATTTTTCTGTTCTTAAAGACGCTTCTTATCAAGAAGTTGCCAAGTTGATTTTATCGGCTTTCTTGGACGATTTCACGGCAGACGAGCTGGACTACTGTATCAACAATGCCTACGACAGCAAGTTTGACACGCCAGCTATTGCTCCAGTTGTCAAGCTCAACGGTCAGTACAACTTGGAGCTCTTCCGAGGTTCAACCATTGCCTTCAAGGATATGGCTCTGTCCATCCTCCCTTACTTGATGACGACGGTGGCTAAAAAGCACGGTTTGGAAAATGAGATTGTCATCTTGACCGCGACGTCAGGCGATACAGGCAAGGCAGCCATGGCTAGTTTTGCAGACGTTCCTGGCACGCAAATTATCGTTTTCTACCCACGCGACGGGGTGTCTAAGGTCCAAGAATTGCAGATGACCACGCAGACAGGGGCTAACACCCATGTGGTAGCCATTGACGGAAACTTTGACGATGCCCAAACCAACGTCAAGCACATGTTCAACGATGAGGCTCTTCGTGCCAAGTTGGCGGCTAAGAAACTCCAATTTTCATCAGCTAACTCCATGAACATCGGCCGCTTGGTGCCACAGATTGTTTACTATGTCTATGCCTACACTCAGCTGGTTAAGACTGGTGAGATTGCGGCGGGAGACAAGGTCAACTTCACCGTTCCGACAGGCAACTTCGGCAACATCTTGGCGGCTTACTACGCTAAGCAGATCGGTCTGCCAATTGGCAAGCTCATCTGTGCGTCCAACGACAACAATGTCCTAACCGACTTCTTCTCGACGGGCGTTTACGACAAGAACCGTACCTTCCGCGTGACCACCAGTCCGTCCATGGACATCTTGGTGTCTTCTAACTTGGAGCGCTTGATTTTCCACCTCTTTGGTAATGATGCTGTCAAAACAGCTGAGCTCATGGAAGCTTTGAACACAGCTGGTCAGTATGACATTCAAGGAGCTGACGCGGATATCCTCTCTCTCTTTGCTGCCGCCTTTGCGACAGAAGAAGAAACTGCTGCGGAAATCAAGCGTGTCTATGAGGAGTCAGACTACATTGAAGATCCACACACGGCTGTTGCCTCAGCTGTCTATAAACAGTATGTGGAGCAAACAGGTGACCAAACTCCGACAGTGATTGCTTCTACAGCAAGTCCTTACAAGTTCCCAGTGGTTGCGGTTGAAGCTGTGACAGGTCAGTCAGGTTTGTCTGACTTCGAAGCCCTTGCCAAATTGCATGAGATTTCAGGTGTAGCCCTGCCACCAGCTGTGGACGGTTTGGAAACAGCACCTGTCCGCCACAATACCGTCGTTGCAGCTGCAGATATGCAGGCTGAGGTAGAGCGCTATCTGGGTGTTTAATAAAAAATGAATTATGACAAACTGCTTATTTTGAGCAGTTTGTTTTTTATTATCATTAAAATTAAAATTTACAGACAATTCAAAGAATGATATACTATATGGGAATATGTTTGAGTGAGGTGAACTATGGCACAAGAGCAGGAGAAAATCTCCAGAGAAAAGAAAAAAGCCCTCTTGAAGCGGCTCAAAGAACGTATCAATCCTAAGATGAAGCTGGTCTATTTGGCAGCCTTTCTATCCTGGGTACAATTTTTGATGCGGATTATTTCCTTCTATCTGATTGCTAAGAGCTTTGTGACCTACTATGAGGGTGGTCGGGTTGATTTAGTAGAGTTTGTCCTTATCTTGCTGGGGCTCAATGCTTTTGGATATGGTGTGGCCTTGATCGCCAAGCGTTTGCAGGGCTTGGGCTCCCAGTTTGCTCGGGATTCGCTCAAGCAGTCCTTCTTTGAGGCCCTCTTGGCCAAGGACGGTCAGTTTGCATCAAAAGCGACAGCGGCAGATCTCTTTAACATCGCTTCGCAAGGGATTGACAGTCTGGATACCTACTATTCCTACTACATGGCTTCTTCCTTGCGGACCCAGTTCAACTGTGCGACTGTTCTCTTGCTGGTCTTTCTGATTTTCCCGCTGGGTGCAGTCATTTTCATCCTGGCCCTGCCTCTGATTCCCATTTCCATTATCGCTATGCAGAAGCAGTCCAAGCGGATCATGAATCGCTACTGGGGCTCCTACATGGATGTGGGCAATCTTTTCCTGGACGACCTCAAGGGGCTCAATACCCTTTATTCCTATCAGGCAGACGCAGGTTATGAAAAGACCTTCAATGAGCAGGCCGAGGACTTCCGCGATGCGACCATGGAGTTGCTCAGCTTCCAGCTGCAAGCGGTGGGCTACATGGATGCGGTCATGTATCTGGGGATTGGTCTGTCTGGTTTTGTGGCGGTCAATAGCCTAGCGGCAGGCAATCTCTCCCTCTTTAGTATGCTTTTCTTTGTCCTCATTGCGACGGAGTTTTTTGCACCCATACGGGAGCAGGGCTACGGTATGCACTTGGTCATGATGAATACCAAGATGGCGGATCGCATTTTTGGTTTCTTGGACAGCATGACAGCGGAGCAGGAAATCGATGCTGCCCATGTACCTGTTTTTGACAGTCTGAAACTGGAAAATCTGGCCTTTGCCTACGGAGAAAAGCCAGCCCTAGAAGATATTTCCATGACCATGACGTCTGGCAAGGTCTATGCCTTAGCCGGTGAGTCAGGTCAGGGGAAAACGACCTTGGCCCAGTTGCTCTTGCGACGTTTGCGGGCGGATAAGGGAGCGATTTACTTGGGTGAGCAGGAGATTTCAGGTGTCAGCCAGTTGTCGCTGAATGAACAAGTCCTCTATGTGTCGGGCCAGTCAGCCTTGCTCAACCAGTCAATCTATGAGAATTTACGCATGGCTGGTGATTGGACCAAGGAGGACATCTTGGCTTGGGCAGATCAGCATGGGGTCTTGCAGTTTGTCAAGCATCTGCCAGACGGTTTGGACACGATTGTGGGCGATGACGGTGCTTTCTTGTCACCTGGTCAACGCCAGCAGGTCCTCTGTGCCCGTGCGGTCTTGGCCAAACGCTCACTCTATATCTTTGACGAGGTGACTTCTAGCGTCGATCAGGACAATGAAAGTTTGATTTACGATTTGATTAACTTGGTGGCTAAGGATGCCATTGTCATTATTATTACCCATAAGATGAAGCAGGTGGAGCAGGCAGATGATATTCTCTTCTTGTCTGCGGAGGGGGCTGTGACAGGCAACCATGCCACGCTTTATCAGACTAGCTCGCCCTATCGTCAGCAGGTCGATCAACAAAGAGAATTGGAGGAAGCCGTTTATGGATAAGAGAGAAATGCCGACACGGGTGCTGATTCCGAGACTCTTGGGCTCGATGAAACACCTCTTGCCACGGATTGCGGTGGCGGTTTGCTTTGCGGTCTTGGGACAGGTGGTGACCATTGCGATTCCAGTAACCCTGGTCTACCTGGCTTTTGATGCCCTTGCTGGTAATCCTGCTCCGCTATGGACCTTGGGAGCTCTAGTCACTCTAGCTCTTCTACGTGGTTCCTTTCGCTATGGTGAGCACTACTTTGGTCACTATGTGGCCTTTTATACCTTGGCTGCCTACCGCCGTTTGATTTTTGCAAAATTGCGGGCCTTGGCTCCTGGGAAATTGGACCGACAGGACAGTGGTAGCCTGCTCAAGATGATTGGGGAGGACATCGAGGCCTTGGAGGTTTTCTTTGCCCATACCATTGCTCCGATTTGTACAGGGATTTTAGTGGCTCTTGGCTTGACAGTCTATTTTGGTCTATCCAGCTGGGGCTTGTCTCTTTTGGCTCTGGTGACCTACGCCCTTTTAGCGATTGCGATTCCAAATCGGTTTGCCCAGCAGCTACAACCCTTGCTCAAGGAGCAAAATGCCAGTCGTAAGGGCTATGTTTCCTACTTTATTGAAAGTCTTAAAAGCATGAAGGATCTGATGCAGTTCCAGCAGACAGATGCTCGTTTTGCTACTCTGACGAACAAAAGTCAAGAGGTCAATGGGCAGGAGCGAAAGGTTGCCCAGACCAACTTTATGCAATATGCTGTGTCATTCTTAGTGGTAGGTCTGTCTATCATGGGCTTTACCTGGCTGACCTTCGACTTGGTTGGCAGTCAGAGCTTGGACCTGGCGACTGGAGTAGCCCTCCTGGTTTCCTTTACTAGTTCCTTTGCTCCCTTCTTGGAACTCAGCCGTCTGCCTCTTGGTTTCAAGCGGGCTATGAATGCTGGTCGGAACATCTATGCTCTTTTGGATGAAAAAGAAGCAGAGCGAACAGGTGACTTGGTTGAGGTCAGCGTGACGGACATTGCTATTGAGCAAGTGGACTTCGACTACGATGACCGAGAAACAGGGCTCTATCGCAATCTGTCTGTCCAGTTTGAACAGGGGGGCATCATTGGTCTGGTCGGTGAGTCCGGTGCAGGAAAATCCACCTTGATGAAACTAATCATGCGGTGGTATGACTGGCAGCAAGGTCAAATCAACCTGTCTGGCTTGGATAGTCGGAAGGTGGACAAGGCTCATTTGCAAGGCTCCTTTGCCTATGTGCCTCAGGTACCGCAAATCTTCCGCCAGACCATTCGAGAAAATCTTGTCTTGGGGCGGACAGATGTGTCAGACGAAACCATCATGGATTTGGCAGAAAAATGCCACATGAAAGAACGGATTTTGGCAGCACCGCAGGGCTTGGATACGATAGTGGAAGCCAGTGACTTTTCAGCAGGAGAAGGACAACGCCTGGAACTCATGCGGGCCCTGCTCAAAAACGCAGATTGCTATATCTTTGATGAGCCGACCAGTAACTTGGATTCGCTCAATGAAGCTCGCTTTATCCAGCTGGTCAAGGCACACTGTCAGGGTATGGTCTTCTTGATTTCCCATAGAAGCTCTACCATGGCTTGTGTAGATACCATTTTCCGCTTGGAAGACGGACAATTAGTAAAGGAAAAATAAATGAAGAAATTACAAGTAAAAGATCTGATGGTAACAGGGGCTTTTGCTGCCCTCTACTTTGTTTGTGTTGGTCTAGGAACCTTGTTGAGCTTGGTTTTTGATCGTTCGGGTAATATGATGTATGCACCTGCTGGAGCAGCCCTTTTGGCAGGACCTGTTTATATGTTATTGGTAGCCAAGGTTGGTAAATTTGGTTCAATTAGTCTGGTTGGAGTGGTAATGGCCTGTTTCTTTTTCCTATCAGGCTATATGACAGCGGCCTTTCTCCCAAGCTTGACCTTTGGTTTTTTGGCAGAAATGGTAGCGAAGTCAGGTCACTATAAACAAAAATGGACCAATCTTCTTAGCTATATCATTTTCTCTTTTGGAAACCTGGGACCGATTATTCTTATGTGGTTCATGCGTGATGCCTATGAGGCCAATCTTTTGGCACGTGGAAAATCAGCAGAATACATCGCTCGTGTCATGCTTGATTTCACTCCAGAGAATGTGCTATGGTTGTCAACGACCATTATCTTAACAGCTCTTATCAGTGGTCTGTTTGGTCAATATATGCTTCAGCGCTATTTTAAACAATCAGGTTATCTTTCATGAAATTAGATGCACGCAGTAAAATTCTTTTGGTCGTGTTCACCAGTTTGACCTACGGAATGCGGCTGAGCGGACTGGAAAATGCAGTCTTGGTCTGTGGACTGAGCCTGCTTTTCTGGTTTTCTGGCAAGCCTAAAATGGCCTTGGTCGGCCTGCTGGGCTATGGTCTTTTCCTCGGACTTTCTTATTGGACAGTTCTACCTGGTCTCTTGCTCCACTCGTTGGTTCTTATGACCTACATCTGGCCTCCGCTTTTGGCAGGACATCTATTGCTGATGACGACAAGTGGTTACGAACTCATTCATGGCTTACGGAAATGGCGCTTACCAGAGGTATTTCTTTTGACGTTGGGAGTAATGTTTCGTTTCCTGCCTGCCATTAAACAGGATGCTCGTACGATTTGTGCCTCTTTGAAGGTTAGAGGAATTTTTTTACGGAAGAGAGATGTGGTTTGTAAGCCACTCCAGTACATGGAGTTTTTCTTGGTTCCCTTGATGATGTCTCTCTTGCGAACAGCTCAGGAATTGACAGTAGCCAGTCTGACAAAAGGTTTGGCTGTATCTACAAAATCACCTGCATATATTCGGTCGTCTTGGACCGTGCTAGATTGGAGTCTTTGCTTATGTTGTCTCGTTTTTCTGATTCTCGTCCGGCTGTGACGGTAAAAAATGTAGCATTAACTTATTCAGGGGCAGATAAACCAGCCTTGCAGATAGAGAATCTGACCATTCCAGAAGGCCAGTGTGTTGTTTTATGTGGGCAGAGTGGCTCTGGGAAGTCTAGTTTTCTCAAGGTACTGAATGGTTTGACGCCAGAATATTATCCTGCTCAGCTTTCGGGACAAATTTTCTTAGGGGACTTGGATTTACAAAAATCTAGTCTGGAAGAAACATCTCGGTACATTGCTTCAGTCTTTCAGCATCCGTCTACTCAATTTTTTCATAGTCAGGTCTTGCAGGAATTGGTTTTCCCTTGTGAAAATCAGGGTTTGTCAAGAGAAGAAATTGAGCATCGCCTGGCTTGGGTTATGGAATTATTTGATTTGGCTTCTCTTAGCCAGCGAACGATTTCCAGTCTATCAGGTGGTCAGCAACAACGTCTAGCTTTGGCTGTTGCAGCCATGCAAGGGACAGATGTCTTGGTTTTAGATGAGCCGACTGCCAACCTAGATCAGGAAGGGATTGCGATTGTACAGGACATCTTGAAAACTTTAAAAAGCCAAGGCAAGACAATTATTATTGCCGAGCATAGACTGTCTTATCTTAGTCAGTTGGCAGATCGCTATTTATATTTTCAAGATGGGCAAGTGGTGACGGATTATCTAGCAGATGAGTTTTTAAGTCGGACAGAAGAATGCCGTCAGGATATGGGACTGCGTTGTTATGACTCGGAGCCTTATGGGCGGGCAATAGCGGAGCTGGCGGACCAGTTTGTTAATGATAAAGAGGGTTTACTTGTTGAAAATTTATCGGTAAGTCAGAAAGAGAATACTCTCTACGAGATTGAAAAACTTTGCTTGGCACCAGGACAGGTAGTGGGTCTGGTTGGATCGAATGGTTCTGGAAAAACAAGCCTTGCTCGTTATCTGGCCGGTTTAGCGGAAGATAAGAAGAGTAGGATTTCTTGGCAAGGTCAAACCTTGTCTGGTCGCCAGAGATTGGAAAAAACAGCCTTTGTTATGCAGGATGTTCGACTCCAACTATTTGCGGAAAGTGTTAGGCGAGAACTTACTCTTGGAAGGAAAAATAGAGCTGTCGATGAATATTTGGTAGCTCGTTTTGGTCTATCGGATTTGTTGGAGAGACATCCGGTCAGTTTATCGGGTGGTGAACAACAGCGTGTGATGATAGTGGCCAGCTTACTGGCAGATAAGGAAATTTTCATTTTTGATGAACCGACGAGCGGCTTGGATTTGAGACGAATGCAACAAGTTGCTTCTGCTTTAGTAGACTTAAAAATGAAGAATAAGTTGGTTTTGTTAATTTCTCACGATGAAGAGCTATTGAATCTTGTTTGTGATAAAATAGTAGATATTAAACAGTTGAAATAGAGATTATGAACAAACAAACCTATAAAGAAATTTTAACCATTGCCTTTCCAGCCATGGGGGAAAACCTTCTCCAGATGTTAATGGGAGTAGTAGACTCTTATCTAGTAGCCAGTATTGGCATCGTAGCTTTGTCTGGAGTTTCCCTTGCTAATAATATTTTAGCCGTCTATCAGGCGGTTTTTATTGCCCTAGCAGCAGCGGTGTCTTCTCGTTTGGCTCAGACTTTGGGTGAAGAGGACTCAGAAGGCATTGGAGGAACTGCTAGTGAAAGTGTCAAGTTTACAGTTTTTATCGGTCTTCTTTTAGGGATTTTTTCAGTTCTGGCAGGTCCAATAGTACTTACTAGCTTGGGAGCAGAGTCAGAAGTGGTACGGGCTGGAGGTCTTTATTTGATATTGGTTGGTGGGGGAGCGCTTTTTTTGGGACTTATGACAAGTTTGAGTGCAATCTTACGAACCTTGGGGGAACCACGTTTTCCTATGTATATCAGCCTGTTTTCTAACATTTTAAATGCACTATTTTCAGCATTTGCAGTCTTTGTGCTTCATGCAGGTGTAGCTGGGGTTGCGATTGGAACGGTATTATCGCGATTGATTGGTTGTAGTCTGCTTTGGTCTCGCTTACCGATTTCTTTAAAACCATGGACCTGGTCCTTTGATAAAGAACTGCTTAGACTTGCCCTGCCAGCAACTGGTGAACGGTTGATGATGCGGGTGGGAGATGTGGTAGTCGTAGCTTTGATTACCAGCTTAGGAACAGCGACGGTAGCTGGAAATGCGATTGGAGAAACCCTGACGCAGTTTAATTATATGCCGGCTTTAGGGATTGCTACCGCGACAATCATCCTTACAGCGAAACACAGACAGGATAAGGCTATGGTTCGACATGTTTTTCGAACAAGCTTTGGCCTTTCTTTGCTGTTTATGTTTTTGGTGGCTGGTGTGACTTATTTTGCGGGGCCTTTCCTAATCGGCCTTTATACTAAGGATATTCAAGCAGCACAAGCTAGTCAAACAGTATTATTTTATGCCATGTTGGGAGTTCCCTTTACAGCTGGCACTCTTATTTTGACAGCTCTTTGGCAAGGTTTAGGAAATGCTAGATTACCCTTTTATGCCACAACTATCGGTATGTGGCTAGTGCGAATTGGCATAGCTTGTTTACTTGTAACATTTTTTAAAATCGGTTTGTCAGCCATTTGGATTGCAACGATTTTAGATAATGCCTTCCGAGCAGGGGTGCTATTTTTTCAGTATAGGTATTCAAAACAAGAATCAATTTAAGATAAGGCTAAGAAAACTTTCAGTTTCTTTTAAGTTAGTAGCTATATACTATATTCAAGCTAGAAATAGCGAACAACTTTACTGAATTTCATTCAGTATCGTCATCCGTAAGAGCTAAAGCTCAAACGGCTGGCTTATCTTTTTCATATAATCTCCTAGAAAACAGTCGACTGCGGTCGGCTGTTTTCGTGCTTCGGCGCATTTTGGAAGTTTGTTTAGTTTATATTCGTCCATCTTTTCACCTAAAGGTGGTTAACAGACTTTTCGAACTAAAATCTTCTTCAGGTTTTTATATCTAGTTAAATCTGTAAAGTGAATTTTTCTCTTTAGATAGATTTTTAGTAAAATAATACACTGAACAACAAAATATAATTCAAAAATATTATAAAAATTATAAAATATACAAAAAAAGTAATTGATTTTTTAGAATGAGTATATTATACTGTATTTAGTTGATCAGCTAAAAAAATTAGAAGGGAGAAAACTATGTCTGATTTGCGTCAATTACAAACATTATCTGTTAAGAGTAGTTTCGTAGACAGTACAGGAGCTACAGCACAGGGGTCTTGTGTATTTGCTAGTTGTAATACAACTACTAGAGAACAGTAGTGAAGGTGCGTCTTTTTCATAATTTGTTAATGTTGAACACTGCATAATTTTTATATTATGCAGTGTTCAATGTTATTTTATATGGTGGTGTAAAAATGCAAGAAAATATGGCGATTCATTGGTATGCTTCATCGAATAGAACAAATTTTTATATTATGAGTAATCAAGTTGCTACGGAAGAATCTTTTTTAAAGCTACTCTCATACAATTTAGATGATGTAAGTGTATATACGAAAAAACCTTGGATTTTTTTGAAGTTTTCTCAATCTACTTCTGAAGGACGAACGGCAGGATGGAAGATCCATGTGTCAGCAACTATGGAGAATTATCTTGAAATATTTAATATAGTGTGTAGGTATTGCATTAAAAATAAAATTGATTTCAAATTCCTTGCAAATGAAAAATTTTTGAAAGAAATTAATAGTAAAGAAGTATCTAGACTTTCAGCGGGAAAATTTATTGTAGTTTATCCAAAAGAATCTGAGTTCTGGACAGTAATTCAAGATATTTCAGATTTAACAATAATGTATGATGGACCGGAAGTATTGACTGATTATAGATATTCTTCATCGAAAATAATTTATTATAGATATGGGGAGATTGACCCTATAAGAAGAATAAATACTTATGGTGTGGTTGAGACATACATTTTAGATAATGAAGCTAATTTTGTAAAAGACGAAAAGTTTCCTTATCCATTTACACCGGATTGGATTAAAAAAATATCTTTAGAAGATGAGAGTAATGAAGAATCTTTGTTACTAAAGAAATATATTCCTATGCAAGCAATAAAGTTTTCTTCATCAGGAGGTATATACGAAGTTACTGAGGTGAATTCACGAAAAATTTTTGTAATGAAAGAGGCTCGAAAGTTCACTGGACAAGATAATACCAAATTTTATTCTACGGATAGGTTAAAAAGAGAATTCTCTTTTTTGAAATTATTGGAGAGGACAGATTTTGTTCCACAAGTATTTGAAGTAATAGAAGAAAAAGGGAATAGTTACTTAATTGAAGAAAAACTAGAAGGGACAAATTTAAGAGAATATATTTATCTGCATAATCCATTATTAACAAATGAAAAAGATGTCAAAAAAATTGAAGACTATTTTAAAAACTGTTTAATAATATTCAATAATATAATTGCAGGAATAGGCAGAATTAATGATTTAGGTATTTATGTACAGGATTTGTCCGAGACGAATATCATTGTGAACTTTGAAACAAATGAGCCGACTGTTAAATTGATTGATTTAGAATATGCGATTTTGAAAAAAGAATTAAATGGTATAACCAATATTCAAACCCCAGGATTCTCCTATATTGGAGAAGTTGAAGGTATAGATATTTATAAAGTTCACATTATTGGAATATGTATGATATTCCCAATACAAAACATGTTTGAATTTAACCGTGCCAATGTTTTCAAAAGTATCCAGTATTTAAAAAATATAATTAATAATAAGTACGCTCAGAAAATGCTGAATCAAATAGAAAAGTATATTAAATCATTTGATGGTGCAACAAATATATGTAAAGTTTATCCCGATGATGTCAGTCAGCAGTTAGATCAGATAATAAATTGTATACTAGAAAGTTATTGTGTTTTAGAAGTAGACCATAAAAAAATTTTTTTCCCAGCAGATCCGCAAGTTTATAATACAAATCCCTATAGCATTGCTCACGGGGGGCTAGGTGTTTTGTATTCGTTACGACGAATTTCTGATGGAAAAGAAAGAACGATAATAACCGAAATTCAAAATATTAGTAACGATATTATTAATACTACATATGGGGCGTTATTTAATGATTGTATTGATATTTCGAGTGGATTAATGATTGGAGAATTGAGTTTTGTATACTTTCTCATGTGTGAGAACAAAAAATTAGAAGCATGGAATATTTTTAATAGAAGTTTTAAAACATTAAAAAAATAGTGATAATACGGGGATATATTATGGTATTTCTGGATTGGTTATTTTAGGGGCATACTTTGGATTTGAAGGATGTTCCGAAACAGTGTTCTCAGAGTTACAAGAATTGTTGCTGGAAAGACGGCTAGAAACAGATGTAGTAGGATTGTATGAGGGAGAATCAGGTGTTGCATTAATATATTTGGTGATGTATATGGTTACAAACGATAGACGTTATTTAGATATTGGAGAGAGTCATGTAGCAAATATTTTGATGTATGTGTATGAAAACTCACATGGAAACCTCACTGTAGATCGAGTTGGGAAAAATAATTCTGGAAATAAGATTGAGTCTCCGTTCTTATACAATGGTTTGTCAGGAATCGGATATATGTTGTTTTACTATTATAAAGTAACTAAAAATGACGAATACTCAAACGTGTTAAACAATATTTGTTTGAGTTTAGATTATGATATCCATTATTTTGCTACTCTGATGCGTGGATTGGCAGGGATAACTGATTTATTAATTACTTGTTTACAAGAGGGAGTATTGTGTGATGAAGTCTCAGAAAGAACATCAAAAGTAGTTGATCAGCAAATCAAGACTTTGAAGCTTTTTGAACAGAGAGATGAGAGTGAGATATTATTTGGATACTTAGGTGAAGGAAATTTAAAAATTTCCCATGATTTACATTCAGGTAGTAGTGGAATAGCGCTCGTCTTATATAGATACGTTAAATATAAGCAAGGTGTGCAAACAGCGCCTTCAGAATTTGCTTTATATTTACTTGATGAAATCTTTAGAAAATGGAGAACGGGTTATGAAATTAAAACAGGTATGGAGAATATTGCCTAAGTTTAAAATCTGCTTACTCTTACTTGCATTGGTAGGAGCGAGTTTTGACGGTATTATTATGTCTCAAGTTATTTCGAGAGTTAGTCAATTTAGCTCGGAATCAACTGTAAAAGATGTTTTACTATTCGCTGGTTGCAGTATATTGTTCTATTTATTGATTCAATTATCAGATTTATTTGTTTCAATAATAAAAAACGATTTACTAAAAAATCTGCATAAAAAGTATAAGATGGAACTGTTAAACTATCTTGGAAATAAGGGAAATGCATTAGATGTTACAGAGTCTCTTGCGGTATTAACAGTAGATTTAAAATTAGTAGAAGATAAATATTTTTCCGTTCTTTTTGATTGCTTATACTACAGTCTTTTAGGGGCAGTTTCATTGATATATCTTGTCTATCTAAGTCCTGCAATTTCTGTATTATTTATTATTTTCTCATTTCTTCCAATGTTGCCAGCAATACTATTTAGCAAATATCTAGGAACAGCAACAGAGCACTTTACAAAGTCGAATGAGAAATTTATTCGTAGCATAAAAGATATTTTTCAAGGTTTTTCGGTTCTATGGACATATGGTGCGAATCGTAAGTTTTTAGGGATGGCTGAGACAGTTGTCAATGACTTAGAAAATAGTAATGAGGCATTAAATAATAAACATAGCATAGTTAATCTCGTTTCTTCCATGCTATCGTGGTTAAGTTATATTGTTCCAATAACTGTAGCTCTAGTATTTGTAACCCAAGGGAAACTAGATGCTAGTATTGTTATCGCTTTATTTTTAGCCAGTGACCGTGTTATCTATCCATTTAGAAATGTTTCGAACTATTTACGAATGATACAATCAACGGAGCCAACTCGAAAAAAATTAGAGAAAATGTTACAGGATACTCAGCAACAGGAAGTGTCTGAAAATCATATTGATGAATCAATATTGACTCCTGAGATTCATTTTTCAGGAGTAGCCATTGGACATGGGGCAGCAATTATCAAAAATTTTAATGCCACAGTCCCGTATGGTCGTAAAATACTTATTAGAGGAGCTTCAGGAAGTGGAAAGACGACCTTACTAGATAGCATACAGGGTGTACTGCAACCGTTGGAAGGGGAAATATCTGTATTAAATCATCAGAAGAAAATAAACAATCCTAGCATTCAAATGGCAAGAATCCAACAATCACCCTACTATTTTGAGGCAAGCTTAAAAGAGAATCTCTTAATGGCACTTGAGTCTGTCCGTGAGGAGGAGTTGTTAGCCTTGCTTTCAGAACTGGGTTTGGTAGAAGAGCTAGGTGAAGATTGTCTAGAGAAATATTATGGTGAAAATGGGGCGCAGTTATCAGGAGGACAAAAACAACGTATTGAGATTGCCAGAGCCCTCCTTCATAATAAGAAAATCTTGTTAGTTGATGAGGGGACATCGGCAATTGATAAACAATCCTCAGCCCTCATTCGTAAAAAACTTGCCAATTTACCAATTACAATCTTTGAGGTTGCTCATCACTATTCAGAGTCGGATCTTGGCCTATACGATGAGATATGGGAAATTCATCCGAATAGTGGTACAATAGAGAAAATACTATGAATTGGAATGTGAATTGTGAAAGAAAAAATTGCTAGTCTTATTAAGCGGACGCGTTTGGAGAAAGGATTTAGTCAAAAAGAACTGTCTGAGGGTATTTGTGCTCAAGCAGTTATTAGTAAAATTGAAAAAGCTGAAGTTTCTCCATCAGTCGAATTATTTTTTAAGCTCGTCAAAAAATTAGACATTGATTCTAGTGTGATATTGGAATTGTTTCAATTAAAGAAGAGTACAGAGGAATCGATTCTTACGGATGAGTTGAAATCCATTCTTTACCGAAGAGAGTATGATACATTGGAATATTTTTTACAATTTATTTCAAAAGATTCTGTATCTCCAATTCAAATGCCATATATACAATACCTTAATGGGGTATTGTTATTTGGGAAATACAAAAAGTCAAATGAGGCTTTAGAGATTTTGGAAGGGTTGCGGCCTACTTTGGTTGAAAATGCTAATCTATTTTTACGAGTTGGTATTGCTATTGCGGGAATATATTCGGAGTTAGAAGAATATGTAACATCAATGAACCAATATGAAAGTCTCATTCATCACTATCATGAGTCAAATGATTGGGAGTTGAAAGTATTATTTCAATACGGATATTCTAGAATTTTGTACCTGTGTAACAAGTTTGAAAAAGCCTTGGTTTATAATGCAGAATCACTAGAAATATTAAAGAGTCGAAATACCCTATTTATGCTAGGCAATACTTTGTTAATGAGAGCCAACATATTAGCAAAACGCTCCATTATTTCAGAAGCAATTGATATGGTCAAAAAATCAATAGTTGTTTATGACTTAGAAGGCGACGAGCTCTTAAAAAATTTAGCTCAGTCATTCTTTATAGATTTATTGGAACAGGAGTCGCAAGATGAAAAAGAAATTAATTAAATTTAGTGTATTATTGCTTACATATGTGATTTTATTTGGTGATAAGATTCCACCAGTAATACTAAGTTAAAATTTGGAATCAGTTTAGATAATAATAAAACACCTAAATTCCTCAGAATAAGTCGGAATTAGATGTTTTTGATTGGTATAAAAAGATGAGAAGTACTAACAGTTCCGAGTATCTAGGTTGTATTCAACTTTTTAGATACGATAATATAAAAAATTGTATGAATTTTACAGTCCAGTGGACTGTAAGAGGTTTGAGCCTTGAAACTCAAAGTAAAGAGGAAGATCCAGCCTCATTTTGCGGTCGGCTGTTTTCGTGTTAAGTTTTAAGTAAATAAGTATGAGAAATCGTTTTAGAAAAGTCTAAGAAAACTTTCAGTTTTGTTTAAGTTCAAAGATTTATACTATATTCGAGCTAGAAATAGCGAACAACTTTACTGAATTTCATTCAGTATCGTCATCCGTAAGAGCTAAAGCTCAAACGGCTGGCATATCTTTTTCATATAATCTCCTAGAAAACAGTCGACTGCGGTCGGCTGTTTTCGTGTGTTTTATTCTTATGTAAAAGTGGTATAATAGTAGTGATTGTATAAGGAGAAAAGTATGTCGGTAGTAGGAAAAGCAAATGGGAAAATCATTTTGATGGGAGAGCATGCGGTGGTCTATGGGCAACCAGCAATTGCTATGCCTTTTTCTGCTGTTGAAATTATTGCTCAGGTAACTGCTCAAGGGGAAGCGCTGACTGTTGCTTGTGACTTCTATAAAGGCTTAGTTCACAAGATGCCAAAAATCTGGGAAAGCCTCAAGCATGCCATCCGTTTCTCGCTCTATCGTATCGGAGCACCGACAGACCCAGCTATTCATATCGAGATTAGTTCCACCATTCCTGCCGAGCGCGGCATGGGATCCAGTGCAGCTGTGGCAGTTGCAGTAGCACGCGCCCTCTTTGCCTACTATGAAAAAGAACTGACTGACAGCGAACTATGGGACATCGTTCAGTCTTCGGAAAAAATTGCTCACGGCAATCCATCAGGCATAGATGCGGCGACCACCAGCGGCAAGTCCCCCGTCTTCTATATCAAGCACCAGCCCATCGAACCCTTGGAGCTGAAACTCCGTGCCCACTTGGTAGTGGCTGATACAGGCGTGACGGGAAACACCTTAGAAGCCATTTCAGACGTGGCGGATTTGTTGGAGAAAAAGCCAGAGGCTATCAAGCTAGTAGAAGAACTGGGTAACTTGACCCGACAGGCCAAGGAAGATTTAGCCACAGACCAGGCAGAGCTTCTAGGCAGCAGAATGAACCAAGCTCATGCCCTCCTACAAAAATTAGGCGTGTCTGATCCTAGCCTAGATAAGCTAGTCAGTCTTGCCCAAGAAAATGGAGCCCTCGGAGCCAAATTAACTGGTGGCGGCCGAGGTGGCTGCATGATTGCCCTGGCAAGAACAGCCCAAGATGCCCAAAACCTTGCACATATCCTTGACCAAGCAGGTGCCCGCCAAACCTGGATACAGTACTTAGGAGAAACCAATGACTAAACAAACAGGCATTGCCCGTGCCCATACCAATATTGCCTTGATTAAATACTGGGGAAAACGCGATAAGGAATTATTCCTACCTATGAATTCCAGTTTATCCCTGACCCTTGACGCATTTTATACTGATACCAAGGTCGTTTTTGACCCAGAATTAACTGCGGATGAGTTCTATCTCAACGGAATCTTACAAAAAGAAAAAGAAATTTTAAAAATTTCTCGATTTTTGGATTTGTTTTGCGAATATATAGGTGAAAGGGCATTTGCCCGAGTGGAAAGTCTAAATTTTGTTCCGACTGCGGCTGGTTTGGCCAGCTCAGCATCAGCCTTCGCAGCACTTGCACTGGCAACCGCAACTGCCTTGGATTTAGATTTGTCACCAGCCACCCTATCAACCCTTGCTCGCAGGGGTTCTGGCTCTAGCACACGTAGCCTATTCGGTGGCTTTGTCGAATGGGATATGGGAACGGGTTCGGAAGATTCTATGGCTCATCCCATTGATGATGCCGATTGGGATATTGCCATGGTCGTCTTAGCCGTCAATACTGGACCGAAAAAAATTGCCAGCCGAGAGGGAATGGACCATACGGTTGCCACCTCACCATTTTACACAGCCTGGGTAGAAACCGCCAAACAAGACTTGGTGGACATCAAGGCAGCTATTGCCAACCGTGATTTTGAAAAACTTGGTCAAATCACAGAGCACAATGGTATGAAAATGCATGCGACAACTCTATCTGCTAATCCGCCCTTTACATACTGGTCAGCCGATAGTCTAGTGGCCCAAGAGGCAGTCCGTCAGGTTCGTGAGGCAAGTGGCTTATCAGCCTACATGACTATGGATGCAGGACCGAATGTCAAGGTCCTCTGCCGAGCAAGTCAAATGGATGAGCTAGTAGATGAATTGGCCAAAGTCTTCCCAAGGGAGAAAATCATTACCAGCAAGCCTGGTCCTGCCGCCTACGTCCTCAGCGAAGACGAGTGGCAGGCCTCACAAGCAGCGTTTGAAAAGGGCTTGTAGCATGAAAGTACAAGTAAAGATACCTGGAAAACTCTTTCTAGCAGGGGAATACGCAGTCGTCGAGGCAGGCTATCCCGCAGTGATTGCAGCCCTTGACCAATACCTGACTGTCACCATAGAAACAAGTGACCGAGGCCTTCTTCATTCCAGCCAGCAAGCAGACCTCTATCTGACTTGGGAGCGTAAGGAAGGTGCCGTTTATATCCAAGGTGACCATCCCTATGCTCTGATTGAAACTGCCATGCAGGTGACAGAAGCCTATCTGACAGCCAAAGGTCAGTCCTGTCAAGCAACTTACAGCCTAGTGGTCCAGTCAGACCTGGATGATCAGACCTCAGGTGCCAAGTACGGCTTGGGGTCGTCAGGGGCAGTGACGGTTGCGACGGTCAAGGCCCTGCTGACCTACTACGGTCACCGACCAGATGCCCTTCTGACCTACAAGCTGGCAGCCTTGGTCCAGACCAAGCTAGGCATGACGGGTTCCTTCGGTGACTTGGCGGCTTCCAGTTTTGGTGGCTTGATTGCCTATCATTCCCTGGACCGTTCTTGGCTTTTAGGGAAAATGGCAGAGCTGTCCCTGCTGGATCTGGTGGAAAGTGATTGGCAGGGTTTGTCCATCAGCCCTATCCAGTTACCCGAGGGCTTAGACCTCTTGGTTGGCTGGACAGGTTCGGCGGCTTCGACAGATCGATTGGTTTCCCAGATGGAAAGCCAAAAAAGTCAGGCAGAAAAAGAGCGCATTCATAGCCAGTTTCTAGCCGACTCCAAGACCTGTGTAGAGCAGTTGATAGCGGCCTGTCAAACAGGTAATCGAACAGCTGCTAGACAGGCCATTTCTCAGAACCGCAAGCTCTTACAAGATTTTGCGAGAGGAATGGGTTTGGTCATTGAAACGCCTCGACTGAGCCAACTCTGTGACCTGGCCCAGACTTATGGAGCGGTGGCCAAATCATCTGGTGCAGGCGGTGGTGACTGCGGCATTTGCTTGGTAGACAGTACGGAACAAAAAGTAGCGATTGAGAAGGCTTGGCAACAAGCCGGCATTCTTCCACTCCAACTAAAGATCACAAGTAGAGAATAAGGAGAACCCTATGTTTTATTTAGGAGAATTTGGTTTAGACCGCAAGGATCAACACGTTGGCTTGGCCAACCAGCAATACAGTACCACACCGGCCAAGGACTTTACGGAGACCTTGTTTGTCCATCATTCCCTACCTCAGACCAAGGTGGATGAAGTGGATATTTCGACCAGTGTAGCTGGTTTGGACTTTGCCTTTCCATTCTTCATCAATGCCATGACCGGTGGAAGCAAGAAGACGCGGGAAATCAATCGCCTCTTGGGAATTATGGGGCATTTTGGGAAGATTGCTCTGGCTTCGGGTTCGGTTAGTGCGGCGATCAAGGATCCGTCTGTTGCGGAAACTTTCTCTGTTATGCGTCGGGAAAATCCTTATGGCATTATTTTTGCCAATCTAGGTGCCCATCACAGTGTTGAGAATGCCAAGCGGGCGGTGGATTTGTTGGAGGCCAATGCCATCCAAATCCATGTCAATGCACCCCAGGAGATTGTCATGCCTGAGGGAGACCGTGACTTTACCATGTGGTTGAAGAATATTGAAACTTTGGTGCGAGAGATGGAAGTACCTGTCATCGTCAAGGAAGTTGGTTTTGGCATGAGCCGTGAAACAGTGGCCCAGCTGGCTTCTGTCGGTGTTAAGACCATTGATGTATCTGGTACTGGGGGGACGGATTTTGCCAAGATTGAAAATGCCCGTCGTACTTTCAATGATTATGCTTATTTAGAAGGTTGGGGTCAGTCAACTGTGACATCCTTGGTGGAAGCCATGTCTGTTCCTGAAGAAGTTCGCCCAAGCCTGATTGCATCTGGTGGTATTAAGACGCCACTAGATATTGTCAAATCATTGGCCCTCGGTGCAGACCTTGTTGGTATGTCCAATCATTTTCTCCAGTACGTCAAGGATGGTAAGGGGCATCGTTTTGACGACGGTTTGCAGGCTATTAACACCTTCCAATGGCAGATGGCTGAAATCATGACCATGCTGGGTGCTAAAAACATCGCAGAACTCCGTCAGAAAGATTTGGTCTTGGCTCCAAATGTACAAAATTGGTGCGAAGCGCGTGGGATTGACTGGAAAGCCTATGCCCGTCGGTCGCAATTGGTAAAATAAATACGTACGTTAGAGGTAGAATCTAGAAGATTTCTACCTTTTTCTGCATATTTATGATAAAATAAATGAAAATTTAGAAGAGGTGTTCAGATGAAAGCTATTGTTACAGTTGTCGGTAAGGACAAGTCAGGAATTGTTGCGGGTGTTGCGACTAAGATTGCGGAATTGGGTTTGAATATTGATGATATTTCTCAAACTGTTTTGGATGAGTATTTTACCATGATGGCGGTGGTGTCATCAGATGAGAAGAAAGATTTCACGCAACTTCGTGCGGAATTGGATGCCTTTGGTCAAAATTTGAACGTGAAAATCAACATTCAAAGTGCGGCGATTTTTGATGCCATGCACAATTTGTAAGGAGAGCGGTCATGGATATTAGACAGGTTAGAGAAACCATTGAGATGATCGAGGAGCAACACTTCGATATTCGGACCATTACCATGGGGATTTCCCTTTTGGACTGTATCGACTCGGACATCGATAAGGCAGCGGAGAAAGTATATACCAAAATCGTGACCAAGGCCAAGAACTTGGTAGCAGTCGGTGATGAGATTGCGGCAGAGCTGGGAATTCCCATTGTCAACAAGCGGGTATCGGTCACGCCCATTGCTTTGATTGGTGCGGCGACGGATGCCACGGATTATCTTCCCTTGGCTCATGCCTTGGACAAGGCGGCTCATGAGATCGGCATCGATTTTATCGGAGGCTTTTCAGCTCTGGTTCAAAAGGGCTACCAGAAAGGGGATGAAATCCTCATCAACTCTATACCGCAGGCATTGGCCCAAACGACAAAAGTCTGCTCGTCAGTCAACATCGGATCGACCAAGACGGGCATCAACATGACGGCTGTGCGGGACATGGGGCGGATCATCAAGGAGACGGCGGAGGCTTCTGATATGGGGGCGGCCAAGCTGGTGGTCTTTGCCAATGCGGTCGAGGACAATCCTTTCATGGCTGGTGCCTTCCATGGTGTCGGCGAGGCGGATGTGGTTATCAATGTCGGCGTGTCTGGGCCTGGTGTGGTCAAGCGTGCCCTTGAAAAAGTGCGTGGCGAGAGTTTTGATGTGGTGGCAGAAACCGTCAAAAAGACGGCCTTCAAGATTACCCGTATCGGTCAGTTGGTCGGCAATATGGCCAGCGAACGCCTGGGTGTTAAGTTCGGTATCGTGGACCTGTCCCTTGCCCCGACGCCAGCTGTTGGCGACTCAGTGGCTCGGGTTTTGGAGGAAATGGGCTTAGAAACCGTAGGTACGCACGGAACGACTGCTGCCCTGGCTTTGCTCAATGACGCAGTGAAAAAGGGTGGAGTTATGGCCTGCAACCAAGTCGGTGGCTTGTCAGGTGCCTTTATCCCTGTGTCTGAGGACGAGGGCATGATTGCGGCGGTGCAAAATGGCTCGCTTAACCTTGAAAAATTGGAAGCTATGACGGCTATCTGTTCAGTTGGTTTGGACATGATTGCCATTCCAGAAACAACGCCTGCTGAAACGATCGCGGCTATGATTGCGGATGAGGCGGCCATTGGGGTTATCAACCAGAAAACCACTGCGGTCCGTATTATTCCACTTGGAAAAGAAGGGGACATGATTGAATTTGGTGGGCTTCTGGGAACAGCCCCTGTCATGAAGGTCAATCAGGCTTCGTCTGTGGACTTTATCAACCGTGGCGGACAAATTCCAGCACCGATTCATAGTTTTAAGAACTAAAAACGTAAACCGATTGCGACAAGCAGTCGGTTTTTTGCTATACTTATACTCAATGAAAATCAAAAGCAGACTAGGCGACGAAGATGCAGATAGAACTGAAGTTCATCAAATCAAGTCAACAACGTTTGCTTTTGATTTTCGAAGAGTATTAATAGTAAGAAAAGACAAGGAGAACACTATGGCAGATGTAAGATTATATATTTCTCGACATGGGAAAACCATGTTTAATACCATCGGGCGCGTGCAGGGCTGGTGTGATACACCGCTGACCAAGGCTGGTGAGGAAGGAATTCGTGAACTGGGCTTGGGGCTCAAGGATGCGGGCATTAATTTTAAACTAGCCGTATCTAGTGACCTGGGACGGACCGTTCAGACCATGACCATCGCCCAGCGTGAGTTGGGAATTTTAGGAAAAATCCCATATTACCAAGACAAGCGTATCCGTGAATGGTGCTTTGGTAGTTTCGAGGGCATGTATGATGCCGAGCTTTTCCAAGGTGTCCTGCCTCGTTTGAAAGGGACAGTTGATGCGACAGGCATGTCCTTTGCGGAAATCGCAGCAGGTATCCAAGAAGCAGACACAGCTGGTTGGTCTGAATCATGGGAAGTGCTTAGCAATCGTATTTTGACAGGTTTTGAATCCATTGCTCAAGACTTGGAAAAACAGGGCGGCGGCAATGCCCTTGTGGTTAGCCACGGTATGACCATTGCAACGCTGGTCAACTTGCTTCAACCAGAAAGTCCAACCAATCTCTTCTTGGACAATGGTTCTATTACTGTCCTCAAGTACGAAAATGGTCAATTTACCATTGAAGCAATTGGGGATTTATCCTACCGCAAACGCGGAGCAGAATTGATTGCCCAAGGGGAATAAGAATCAAATCAGGGATTTTCTCTGATTTTTTTCTTGACAAGTGTATCGAGGTGCGATGTAATTTATACATCGAAGTTCGATGTATCGTAGTGCGAAAGGTATTTTATGAACAATAAGTTAAAACGCGTCTATGTTCCCATGACAGAAACAGCCTTCTATATTCTTTTTCATTTACAGGAGGAACGACATGGTTACGATATTACCCAGAAGACCAAGGAAGTCACGGCAGGTCAGGTCGTGATTAGCCCTGGGACCATGTATGGCACCCTATCGAAAATGGAGAAAGACGGCTTGATTGTCTTTGTTAGAGAAGAAGACAAGCGAAAGTTTTACCAAATAACAGCAACAGGTCGAGAAATTCTGGATATAGAATTGGCTCGAATTGAACGCCTTTATCGAAATAGCAAGGGGGAAAGTTATGGAAACTAAGACAGAAATTCATTTCTTCTTCTTGCCTGATTTTGAAAAGGAAGAAGTCTATCTGGCAGAGCAGCACCGTCAGGGATGGAAATTTCAAAAAAATAAATTTGGCTTTTTCTATATCTTTGAGAAATGTCTACCTGAAGAAGTTATCTATCAACTGGATTTTAAGCCAAATGGTCAGGATAAGGCAGAATACCTCCAGATGTTTGCAGATTATGGCTGGGAATATGTCGGTGATTGTAATCATTTTTCATACTTTAGAAAGAATGAGAGTTTAGGAGAAGTTGAGCTTTATAGTGACCGTCAGAGTAAGTTCGAGATGATTGACAGAATTATTACCAGACAGTTTCTACTGGCTAGTTCCTTGTTTGTTTTCTTTATCTTGCTATTTTATGTCTTGAAGTTGCCTGCTGTTATGATTGGTATGGCAGTTGCTGACCTACCAGTTTTACTCTATTGTTCTATCGGCTTGATGCGTTTGCGTCAGAAGTATAAGGAGGTTGGAAAATGACAAAACAAAAACGTATAGCAACTCTCATCAATGCTCTTGCAATCTTTGCTGTGGTTTTTCTAAATCGAAACAGTTTTATCAGCTTGATTGCTATAACGCTGATAATGATTTTAAATTTTTGGAATTTAATTGACATGAAGGAAGAAAAGTAAGATAGAAATACTTGTTGGAAGAACTTATTTTTGAGACATTCCACCATTCTAGGTCCTTAGACCGATTTTTAGCACTCTAGGTAAAAGAGTGCTAATTTTTTGTCTTTTTCTCTTGACAATCCATTTTTTCGGCGTATAATGGGAGTATAAAGTTTAGCACTCATCGTTATAGAGTGCTAAAAATAAAAAAATCAACAGTGTTCATGAAAGGAGCGGAGATGATTACCCAACGTCAAAATGATATTTTGAATCTGATTGTTGAATTGTTTACGCGCCATCATGAGCCGGTTGGTTCTAAGGCCTTGCAGGAGATGATTGCTTCTAGTTCAGCTACCATTCGCAATGATATGGCTAAGCTAGAGCAACTGGGCTTGCTAGAAAAAGCTCATACTTCAAGCGGTCGGATGCCCAGTCGGGCTGGTTTTCAATACTTTGTCAACCACTCGCTCAACTTGGAACACATCAATGAA
Organism: Streptococcus sp. 2018WUSS126; assembly: GCF_044427425.1. NCBI lineage: Bacteria > Bacillati > Bacillota > Bacilli > Lactobacillales > Streptococcaceae > Streptococcus > Streptococcus sp. 2018WUSS126. The sequence goes on from NZ_JAOTGB010000016.1 coordinate 60,049, forward strand.
GAAGATGTTTATCAGGTGGTCAAGGCCTTCGACTTTGAAGCCTTCAAGTTGGAAGACATCTTGGAGCGGGCCAGTACAGTCCTAGCGGATTTGACAGGCTACACTTCGGTCATCTTAGATGTGGAGCCGACCAGTCAGCAGTTGACTTCCTTTGACATCGTGCAACTTAGTAGCCATGATGCCTTGGCAGTCTTGACCTTGGATCAGTCCAAACCTGTCACTGTTCAGTTTGCCATTCCCAAGAACTTTTTGACCAGGGACTTGGAAGTGCTCAAACGCCTGGTGGATGAACGCTTCGTTGACCAGACGGTCTTGGCAATCCACTACAAGCTGCGGACGGAGATTCCCCAAGTGGTGCAGCGTTACTTTACCACGACGGACAATGTCTTGGATCTCATGGACTACATCTTTGCCAACCTCTTCCAAGAATCAGTCTTTATTAGCGGAAAGGTCGCTTCGCTGACCTATGGCAATCTCGCCACCTATCAGCTCTTGGATAGCCCACAGCTATTAGCCCCAGAGTTGCGGCAAGGCTTGGCGCCAAACCAGCCGACCAGCATTTCTGTGGCGGAACATAGGGATCCTGCCCTAGCGGATGTGACAGTCATTCATCATCGCTTTCCAATCCCCTATCGGGGCATGGCCCAGATGAGTTTGCTTGGTCCTGTTGACATGGACTACCGTAGGCAGATGAGCTTAATCAACATCATCAGCCGCGTCCTATTTATGAAATTAACCGATTACTACAGATATTTAAGTAGTAATCATTATGAAGTCAATTAAGATGTGAGGGCGTGAAGGAAACGATTGAAAAATAGGAGATTGACGCAGTGTCATCAGACACAAGGAAATCTATCTTTTTTCTGAGTTTCTAGCCCGAACTCAATTTATTATTTGTCAAAGTAATAATAGAAAATGAAGAGGTGAACAACTTGTCAGAAGAAATCAAAAATGAAGAAATCCTAGAGGAAGTTGAAACAACAGAAGAAGTTGTCGAAATGCCTGAAAAATCAGAGTTGGATTTGGCAACTGAGCGTGCAGAGGAATTTGAAAACAAGTACCTCCGTGCCCATGCTGAAATGCAAAATATTCAACGCCGTGCCAACGAGGAACGCCAAACCATTCAACGTTATCGTTCGCAAGACTTGGCTAAGAAAATCTTGCCGAGCTTGGATAACTTGGAGCGTGCCCTTCAAGTCGAAGGTCTGACAGAAGATGTCAAAAAAGGCTTGGAGATGGTACAAGAAAGTTTGATTCAAGCCCTCAAAGAAGAAGGGGTAGAAGAAGTCGCAACAGATGTCTTTGACCCAAATCTTCATATGGCCATTCAAACAGTCCCAGCTACAGACGACTGCCCAGCAGAACACATCGCACAAGTCTTCCAAAAAGGCTACAAGTTGCATGAACGTCTGTTGAGGCCGGCTATGGTGGTGGTGTCGGAAGGTAAATAGAAAAGAGGAAAATATGTTTAATTATCGTGACTTTATAGAAGAATTACGTGAATTTGTTGAACAAGATGATCGACATGGATGGAATGGACATAATGTTGATTATGATGGATTTCGAAATACTTATGGAGAAGAAGTTTTAGATTTTTACGGAGTGGACTATCAAAATTCAGAACAGAGTATTGAAGAGCTGCTGGATAGTATCAAAGTTCCAAGTGGAATTATGAATGAATTTGCTGATCCAGAGTTTCCAGAAGAGTTTAAAATGTATAGTAAATAAAAATAAAGTAATTATAAAAGTGAGGAAATAAATATGTCTAAAATTATCGGTATTGACTTAGGTACAACAAACTCAGCAGTTGCAGTTCTTGAAGGAACTGAATCAAAAATCATCGCAAACCCAGAAGGAAACCGCACAACTCCGTCTGTTGTGTCTTTCAAAAATGGTGAAATCATCGTTGGTGATGCGGCAAAACGCCAAGCAGTAACTAACCCAGATACCATTATCTCTATCAAATCAAAAATGGGAACTTCGGAAAAAGTTTCAGCAAATGGCAAAGAATACACACCACAAGAAATCTCAGCTATGATTCTTCAATATTTGAAAGGCTACGCTGAAGAATACCTTGGTGAAAAAGTAACTAAAGCTGTTATCACTGTTCCGGCTTACTTCAATGATGCTCAACGTCAAGCAACAAAAGACGCTGGTAAAATCGCTGGTCTTGAAGTAGAACGTATCGTCAACGAGCCAACTGCAGCAGCCCTTGCTTACGGTTTGGACAAAACTGACAAAGACGAGAAAATCTTGGTATTCGACCTTGGTGGTGGTACCTTCGACGTATCTATCCTTGAACTTGGTGACGGTGTCTTTGACGTACTTGCCACAGCAGGTGACAACAAGCTCGGTGGTGACGACTTTGACCAAAAGATTATCGACCACATGGTAGCAGAATTCAAGAAAGAAAACGGCATCGACTTGTCAGCTGACAAAATGGCTCTTCAACGTTTGAAAGATGCGGCTGAAAAAGCTAAGAAAGACCTTTCAGGTGTAACATCAACTCAAATCAGTTTGCCGTTCATCACTGCAGGTGCAGCAGGTCCTCTTCACTTGGAAATGACTTTGACACGTGCGAAATTCGACGAATTGACTTACGACCTTGTAGAACGTACAAAAGTACCTGTGCGTCAAGCCCTTTCAGATGCAGGCCTTAGCTTGTCAGAAATTGACGAAGTGATCCTTGTCGGTGGTTCAACTCGTATCCCAGCCGTTGTAGAAGCTGTAAAAGCTGAAACTGGTAAAGAGCCAAACAAATCAGTAAACCCTGACGAAGTCGTTGCTATGGGTGCGGCTATCCAAGGTGGTGTTATCACTGGTGATGTCAAAGACGTTGTCCTCCTCGACGTAACACCATTGTCACTTGGTATCGAAACAATGGGCGGCGTATTTACAAAACTCATCGACCGCAACACAACTATCCCAACTTCTAAATCACAGGTCTTCTCAACTGCGGCGGACAACCAGCCAGCTGTTGACATCCACGTACTTCAAGGTGAGCGTCCAATGGCAGCGGACAACAAGACTCTTGGTCGCTTCCAATTGACAGACATCCCTGCAGCACCTCGTGGTATTCCACAAATCGAAGTAACATTTGACATCGACAAGAACGGTATCGTTTCTGTAAAAGCCAAAGACCTTGGTACGCAAAAAGAGCAAACTATCGTTATCCAATCTAACTCAGGTTTGACAGACGAAGAAATCGACCGCATGATGAAAGATGCAGAAGCAAACGCGGAAGCAGATAAGAAACGTAAGGAAGAAGTTGACCTTCGTAACGATGTTGACCAAGCAATCTTTGCGACTGAGAAAACTCTTAAAGAAACAGAAGGCAAAGGCTTCGACGCAGAACGTGACCAAGCCCAAGCAGCTCTTGACGAGTTGAAAGCAGCTCAAGAAGCAAACAACTTGGACGACATGAAGGCGAAACTCGAAAACCTCAACGAAAAAGCCCAAGCCCTTGCAGTGAAACTCTACGAGCAAGCCGCAGCAGCACAACAAGCAGCCGCTGGCCAAGAAGGTGCCCAAACAGCTAACAACGCAGGCGATGATGTCGTAGACGGCGAGTTTACTGAAAAGTAACACACCAAAACTGATGGCTACTAAAAGTAGCTCATCAGTTAACGGTTACCGCTATTGCGGCTAACCTAGGTGTCTTACTAGCTCGAAAACAAAGTATTATCGACTTTGTTTTCTCACGTCGTAAATGGTTCAGGAGACCTTTTTATCCCGAGCCACGAAATTCTTCACTAGGTTTTGTTAACTCTCCTCGATGAACTCTAGTTCAATCTTCGTCCAGTTGCCTAGCCTAATCTTGAATTTCTTTGAGTATCTAGGGTTCGGAAAATCATTTTTTCCGAAATTATTAGCTCGAACTCAATTCTCATCTTCTCGAGAATAGAAATCATTCGTCAATAAAATTTCCAATCACAGAGGTTGCAACCCAGCCTCTGTTTTTGGGTAAATACCCTTCTAATCTTTTATAGAAAGGAATGTGTTCGTAACTGAACACGGGCTACTTTCAACATTTCAAAGAAAGGAATACAAGTTCGGTAATTCGAACACAGGCTTCTTTCTGAGTTTCGTCTATTTTTTAACGAAAGGAATTGAACCCGCCCTAAAAGCTGTGTGAAAAAGATAAATCGTCTAGAAAAATCGGGATTTTCTGCCGATTTCCTATTTTCACTTTGCTTTTAACGGGCTTGGTATCTTATATGAACAATACAGAATATTACGATCGTCTGGGCGTTTCTAAGAGCGCTTCGCCAGACGAGATTAAGAAGGCTTATCGGAAGCTTTCGAAGAAATACCATCCAGATATTAACAAGGATCCGGGTGCGGAGGATAAATACAAGGAGGTCCAAGAGGCTTATGAGACCTTGAGCGATCCGCAAAAACGGTCTGCCTATGACCAGTATGGTCCTGCTGGAGCAAACGGTGGCTTCGGCGGAGGAGCAGGTGGCTTTGGTGGTTTCGACGGAGCAGGTTTCGGTGGCTTTGAAGACATTTTCTCTAGCTTCTTTGGTGGAGGTGGTGCGACGCGCAATCCTAATGCACCTCGTCAAGGGGATGACTTGCAGTATGCGGTCAACTTGAAATTTGAAGAAGCGATTTTTGGTGTGGAACGTGAAGTTTCCTATAACCGTGAGGCAACTTGTCGAACCTGTACAGGTTCAGGTGCCAAACCTGGAACAAGTCCAGTAACCTGTGGGCGCTGTCATGGTTCTGGAGTGATCAATGTGGACACCCAAACTCCACTTGGAACCATGCGCCGTCAAATGACCTGTGATGTCTGCCATGGTCGCGGAAAACAAATTAAAGATCCATGTACAACCTGTCATGGAACTGGTCATGAAAAACAAGCCCATACGGTAACGGTTAAGGTACCAGCTGGTGTGGAAACCGGTCAACGTATTCGCTTGGCAGGTCAAGGTGAAGCAGGTTTCAATGGAGGTCCATATGGAGATCTCTACGTTGTCATTCAGGTCCAACCTTCAGACAAGTTTGAACGTGAAGGGACCACTATTCACTATAAACTGAACCTTAACTTTGTCCAAGCAGCACTTGGAGATACAGTTCATGTGCCAACGGTTCACGGTGATGTGGATATGGTCATTCCTGAAGGTACCCAGACTGGTAAGACCTTCCGACTCAAAGGAAAAGGTGCCCCAAGTGTTCGTGGTGGAGCTATTGGTGATCAATATGTCACAGTAAATATCGTCACTCCGACAGGTTTGAATGACCGCCAAAAAGCAGCTCTTAAAGAATTCGCGGCAGCAGGAAATATTGATGTCAAACCCCATAAAAAAGGATTTTTTGACAAGGTAAAAGATGCCTTTGAGGATTTATAATTCTAAGATGAGGCTGGGCAAAAACTAGCTTCTCACATATAAAAAACGAGCAATTCCACTTAGGAGTTGCTCGTTTTCCATTTCATGCTTTATAATTATAATAACGACAAAACAACTAGAAAGGCATGAAAATGTATAAACAGTATAACACAAATCAGCTTAGTTTGGAATTAAATATTGCTTGGGACTTACCTGCTACTCATGAGGCTCGTCTGATTAGTCAGTTTGTGGATACTATTCCTTCATCCGTTCTATTGGAAGAAACTTCTCACACAGGTCGTCCAGCCTTTCATCCCGCTATGTTACTTAAAATGACCCTGTTCGCCTACGCTCGCC
>NZ_JAOTGB010000017.1:0-62710 GCF_044427425.1 Streptococcus sp. 2018WUSS126
GTATTTTTCTATGATGCGGAGCATTATTTTTATCTTTAAGTGCTTGCTTTAATTCTTCGACTTGTGTTTGGGTAAGTTCTTTTGTCATAATACCATTATAACGCTATTTTTGATTTTTGTTAAGTATAAACTAGTCCAGTGGACCAGTTTAGCATGGCTAAAACCAGTTACAGTTTATCACATACCAAATGGATGTGCTCTATCACATCGTTTTCAAACTAAAATATCTCAGTAAGGCGATATACTACAAGGTTCGAGAGGACTTGATACATATTATTCGTCATATACAAAGGCGTGGAAATCATTGAGGGACACATGATACCAGACCATGTTCATATGCTTGTCTTGATACCCCCAAAACTTTCGATTTCCGATTCTATGGGGTATTTGAAAAGTAAAAGTGCTCTAATGATATTTGATAAACACGCTAATTTGAAATATAAGTATGGAAATCGAAAGTTTTGGGCTAGAGGCTACTATGTTAGTACCGTCGGGCTGAACGAAAAGACAGTTGCGAAATACATTTGCGAGCAGGAGAAAAATGACATTGCACTTGATTCTTGAGTGTCAAAGAGTATGAAGATCCATTTTCAGATGGCAGTTTTAGAACGAGATAAAAGCCCGTTTTTACGGGCATTAGTCAAGTAATTATAGCACTAACCTGAACGAAGTTCAGCGAACGTCTTTAGACGTCGCTGGAGAGAAACAGCTTATAGCCGGTGTACAAGCAACCCGTTTTCACGGGTGTTTATCACTTTATCCTAATAATTGCTGCAACCATTGGCTTCCATAGATCCAAAAGAAGCTATAGGCCACAACTGAGAAAGGGCGACAAAGTAAAGTGATAATAATAAATTTCCGATAACTCATGCTTGTTAATCCAGTAATCATCACCACTATGTCAGCTGGAGAAATGGGAGAAAGCATGCAGAGAATAAAGAAAATTTCATAACTACGTTTATTATCAATTTTGCTTTCATATTTGTAAAACGTATCTTCAGACATGAAGAGGAGACAAAATTTCTTTCCATAGCGACGAGCCAACCAGAAAAGGATGATACTACCGATTGAAATTCCAAGATAATTGAGAAAGAATCCCCACCAAAAATGAAATACGAGGAAACCCACAACAGTCGTAACACCGCCTGGAATAATCGGAAATACAACTTGAATAATCTGAATAGCTAAAAAGGAGAGGCTACCTAAAGCACCTTGGCTTTTGATTAAATCGCTCAAGACATTTTGGTCGTTCAAAATGCCAATCTTATAGAGCCAAAACAGAAAAATAGCAGTCCCGATAAGGGTCAAAATACTTAATACTTGAATGGTTTTTTGCCAAAATTTATACATACTTTCATTTTACCATATTTCAAAAATTTTTTAAATTGTAAGGAAAATGTAAAATAATTTTGCTATTTATAAAAAATTCTGCTATAATAATTCCTGTATCAAATCCTACGGGGTTGTTACGGATTCGACAGGCATTATGAGGCTTGTTCTGCAACTCATCGGCAGATGTAAAAATGCCAGTTAAATATAACTGCAAAAAATACAAACACTTACGCATTAGCAGCTTAATAACCTGCCTGCGTGACCAGTCGCGAATTGCTTGTGTTTGCTGATTGGTCTTAAAATAGCAAGCTACGTTGGGATTGAGTCAGGCAGTTCCAAAAGAGATTTACTGACTCGCTTGGTCTAGGTTTGAGTTATGTATCGAGTTCAAGTTAAAGCAAGACATAACCTATGGTTGTAGACGAATAAGTTAGCAGGTGTTTGGACGTGGGTTCGACTCCCACCAGCTCCATATATGGAAGATTACTCAAGAGGCTCAAGAGGCCGTGTTGGAAACGCGGTAGGCGTGTAACAGCGTGCGTGGGTTCGAATCCCATGTCTTCCGTATGTTATTGAAGAACGACTGATAGTCGTTCTTTTTTTGTCTGTGAATGATACAACTGAAAACAAGTGAAAGTTCAGGTTTTATGGTAAAATTCTTGTTTTTCTTCAAAAATATGATATGATAGTTAACAATATACCAGACGGAGGTTGTGTCAACAGTGTTGAATGTAAATGAATTGGTCAAAACAGAGTTGCATTGTCATTTGGATGGCTCATTGTCCCTCGGAGTCATTCGACAATTGGCACAGATGGCTAAAATCACTATTCCTGCAGAAGATGAAGCATTAAGAAAATTAGTTAGTGTTCATGGAAAAGTTGATAGTTTAATGGCTTATTTAAAGTTATTTGATTTTGTTCGCCCACTCTTACAAACTGCATCAGCTTTAGAATTGGCAGCCTATGATCTTGTACGACAAGCTGCAAGAGATAAGATCATTTACATTGAGGTTCGTTTTGCACCAGAACTGTCGACGGATCAAGACTTGACTATTTTACAAGCGGTCTCAGCAGTTTTGGTTGGACTAAACAGGGGGCAGGAAGATTTTGGAGTGGTTGCTAAACTTTTGGTTTGTGGTTTAAAGCAAACGAAACCGAATCAAACGAAGGAACTTTTTTCGGCTATTGCTGATTTGGCACCAAAAGGACTTGTGGGATTTGATTTTGCAGGAAATGAAGCAGACTATCCTACGGAAGAACTTCGGGATATTATTCAATTTACTCAGTCTTTAGGTTATCCCATGACTTTCCATGCCGGAGAATGTGGATGTGTGACCAATGTGATTCAAGCTCTTGAACTTGGGATTAGAAGGATTGGTCATGGCACGGCACTTACTCGCAATCCTGAAGCTATCCAAGCTTTTGTCAATAGCAGAGCAACACTTGAAATGTGTCTAACATCGAATCTTCAAACTGGTGCAGCTGATTCGATTGAACATTTTCCATATCAAGAGCTAGTTGAGGCAGGAGCAAATATCACAATCAACACAGATAATCGTACCGTTTCTAATACTACACTTAATAGAGAATATCAGTTATTTGTAGAATATTTTGGGACTAGCAAAGCTGATTTTTATCGCTTCAATCAAAACGCTATTCAGGCAAGTTTTGCCAGCGAAGTAGAAAAGAAAGTTTTGTTGGAATTCCTAGATCAACAGTATTAAGAAAAAAGCTCTATACCGGTTGATTAGACCAGTAAGGAGCTTTTTTATTGTAGATTTAATTTCTTTGTCATAATGAAGTGGGTTCCAAAGTAGTAAGCAAAAGCTAGGATAATATTGACTAATGCTAAGACTGGACTTGGATAGAGAGAAAATGGTGTAGAATAAGCTACTCCTAGGTTACTTAGGACAAAGAAAGTGCTAAATACTCCAGTAACGATGAGAATGCCGATATAAGTCAAGATTGCAAAGAGGAAGCTATGATCCTTGAATAATTGACCGACAGATATAGAGAAGTAGATCAAAAGGATACCAGTGGTAATTTCAATTAAATAATAGACAAGCTGACTAAGTAAAACTGTCCAGTCGATAGCTTGAACAAAAGTTTGTATTTCTGGCGTAACGGCTTCCTCGCTTGCTGCTAGAATGACTGCAAGGATGATTCCAATTGAAAGTAAGCAAGTAATACCTGCCAAGACATACCAAACAATAGAGGCAAGTAGTTTGCTTAAGATGATCTGATGGCTAGATACCGGCAGGGTCATAGTGAGATAACCTTGTCGACCATAAACATTTTTTCTAAAACGATTGATGACTAGAACAAATGTTGACAAGAAGAGTGCGGCAATCAAAATACCAAAAGTCATAAAGGAGGTTCCCAATAAGACCATCTCTCCACCGCCAGGTTCAGTATTTCCAGCCTGTGTACGTAGGGCCAATGCTTGTAGCCAAAAACCAAGTACTGCTGATAGGGCTACAGCTGCAATATAAATTCCCAAATACCATTTACCTACGGATTGAAATTCGTATTTCAATAATTTTTTAAACATAGCAATCTCCTTCTAACTAAGCCTTAAAATCTTGGCGGAAGAGTTCGTCAATAGATTCTCCGCTTTCAATTCGCAAGTCATCTACATTCCCATGGCGAATAACGCTTCCGTAATGGAGGAAAATAACCTCGTCCAAAATTTGCTCAACATCTGAAATTAAGTGAGTAGAGATAATAACAGAAGCAGTCGGAGAGTAGTTGTTGACGATGGTTTTTAAAATGTAGTCTCGGGCGGCAGGATCAACACCACCGATTGGCTCATCTAAAATATACAGCTGCGCTTGACGGCTCATCACCAGAATGAGCTGGACTTTTTCCTTATTCCCCTTGGAGAGATGTTTCATACGACTGTTTAAATCAATACCCAAATCTTGTAAAAGATGGAGAGCACGCTCCTTATCAAAATCAGCGTAAAAATCTTCAAAAAATGTAATTGCTTCGAGCACTTTCATATGTTCATCAAGATAAGTGGTATCTGGGAGATAAGATACAATTGCCTTGGTTTCTGGCGATGGTGTGCGACCATTGATCAATACTTGACCATATTCTGGCTGCAACAGACCGTTGATCAATTTAATCATGGTTGTTTTACCCGAACCATTTGGTCCCAAAAGTCCTATGATTTTTCCGGCAGCTAACTTCAAATTAACATTATTTAGGGCGACAGCTCCACCATAAGATTTTGAAACTTGCTGTAGCTCAACCAAAGTATATGCGTTACTCATAAGTAACTCCTTTCAAATAATCATCTAACTGGCTAGTGAGTTCATCGTGTCTGAAGCCCAATTCTAACATATTGTTCACGAAGTTCTCTAGTTCCTTTTGGGCTAAATGTAGGCGAGTTTGTGTAATCAATTCCTGATTATCCGTTACAAAACGGCCTGTTGTGCGAACCGAGTAAACAAATCCTTCTGTTTCTAAGTCAGACAAAGCGCGCTGAACGGTATTTGGATTGACGCCAGCAATGTCGGCTAAGTCGCGAACAGTTGGAAGTTTATCTCCAGATTTTAATTGATTGGTCACAATCTGCAATTTAATAGTATTGCTGATTTGAATATAGATGGGGATGTTATTATCAAATTTCCAAGCCATAATCGTTTCCTTTCTAGGATGACACCCGTGTGTATGTCTTATATTAATAATACAATAAATCATATAAATTAGCAAGGGAAATGTTTTGAATTTTTTTAAAATATTTTTTGATGATTATTTGATATAATTTAAGAAGAAACAACAAAAGGAGAATACCATGCTAGCACAATTAGATACAAAGACAGTTTATACCTTTATGGATAGCATGGTGACGATAGAGAGTTATGTAGGCAGGGCTAAAGAGCTCGGTTATCACGCATTGGGGATAATGGATAAAAATAGTCTTTATGCAGCCTATAGTTTTATGGAATTCTGTAACAAAATGGGGCTTCAACCAATTATTGGTTGTGAACTAGACTGGAAATTACAGGGAGAGGAGCAGGACGTCACTACTCAATTGATTGCTCTGACAACCATAGGTTATCGCAATCTATTGAAAATTTCGACTGCTAAGATGACAGGGCAAGATGATTTTGAAACCATTCGTCAATATTTAGTCGACATAGCAGTGGTTGTTCCTTATTTTTCTGGCATTGAGCACCTCGATTTGGGTGTAAACTATTATATTGGAGTGACAGTTGACACACCGGTTCAAGATTTTAAGCAAGCACTCCTTCCAATCCATACTGTTCGTTTTTTTGAAGAGGAACAATTGGAAAGTCTACAGGTTCTCCATGCTATTCGAGATAATATTCCACTTAATCAGGTTTCAGATGTAGATAGTCGGCAAAAACTTTTATCGGCTGATAGCTTAACCAATCTATTTTCGAATCGGTTTCCGCAAGCAGTTGATAATTTACGTGACTTGGTTGCAGGGATTTCTTATCAATTAAATACAGATTTAAAATTGCCGCGCTTTAATCGTGACAGACCTGCAGTGGAAGAATTATACGAGCGCTCCTATCAAGGATTAGAAGAGAAGGGCTTGACTAATTCACTGTATAAGGAACGATTGGAAAAGGAATTATCCATTATTCATCAAATGGGATTTGATGATTATTTCTTGATTGTATGGGACCTACTTCGTTTTGGACGTAGCCAAGGGTACTACATGGGAATGGGGCGCGGTTCAGCTGTTGGAAGCCTAGTTGCCTACGCCTTAAATATCACAGGTATTGATCCAGTTAAGCATAATCTTCTCTTTGAACGCTTTCTCAATGCTGAACGTTATTCAATGCCCGATATTGATATTGATATTCCAGATATTCATCGAGCAGATTTTATTCGTTATGTACGAGATCGTTATGGTTCAACCCATGCTGCTCAAATTGTAACCTACTCGACATTTGGAGCTAAGCAGGCCATTCGTGATGTATTTAAGCGTTTCGGAACACCTGAATATGAGTTAAGTAATATAACCAAGAAAATTTCGTTTAGAGATAGTCTTACTTCTGCCTATCAGCGAAATGCCGCTTTTCGTCAGATTATCAATAGTAAGATAGAGTACCAAAAAGCTTTTGCGATTGCTCAACAAATTGAAGGGCAACCCCGACAGACTTCTATCCATGCAGCAGGGATAGTGATGAGTGATGAGGAATTGACAGATACCATCCCTCTTAAGATAGGGGATGACATGCTGGTAACCCAATATGATGCACATGCTGTTGAGGCGAATGGTCTGTTGAAGATGGATTTCCTTGGCTTACGAAATCTGACCTTTGTGCAAAAAATGGCAGAAGGAGTACGTGAACGTTATCAGCAGGAAATTGATATTGCCAAGATAGATTTAGAAGACAAGAAAACCTTGGAACTTTTTGCTGCTGGTCGGACTAAGGGAATTTTTCAATTTGAACAGCCTGGTGCGATTAGCCTGCTTCGAAGGGTCAAACCTGGTCGATTTGAAGATATAGTTGCAACAACGAGTTTGAATAGACCGGGGGCTAGTGATTATTCGGATAACTTTGTAAAACGCAAGCATGGACAAGAGGCAGTTGATTTGTTGGCCCCAACCATTGCTCCTATTTTACAACCGACTTATGGTATCATGCTTTATCAGGAACAAGTCATGCAGATTGCACAGGTCTATGCAGGATTTACGCTTGGAAAGGCTGATTTACTCCGTAGGGCGATGTCTAAAAAGAATGCCCAGGAAATGCAGGCAATGGAAGCGGAATTTTTACAGGGAGCACTGAAAAACGGACATGCTGAAGAGAATGCAAGGGAAATATTTGGCATGATGGCTAAGTTCGCTGGTTATGGTTTTAACCGTAGCCACGCCTATGCTTATTCAGCCTTAGCCTTTCAAATGGCCTATTTCAAGAGTCACTATACGGATGTCTTTTTTGATGTCATGCTCAATCATTCTAGCAGTGCTTATATTGAAGATGCGATGCAGTTTGACTTTGAGGTAGCTCAACTCACGATTAACAATATTCCTTATCACGATAAGTTTGATAAAAGTAAGGTTTACCTAGGATTAAAAACACTAAAAGGTTTGCCTAAAGATTTAGCTCTATGGATATTGGATCATCGTCCCTATAAGTCTGTAGAAGATTTTATTTTGCGCTTGCCAGATAATTTCAAGAAAAAAGATTTACTGATCCCTCTTATTCAGATTGGTTTATTTGATGATTTTGACGCCAATCGTAAAAAGATTATTGAAAATCTAGACAATCTCTTTGTCTTTGCAGAGGCGATTGGTACATTTTTTGCAGAGGAGAGTTATAGTTGGACAGATGTAGAAGATTACAGTGACAGCGAAAAATTTATGCTAGAGCAGGAATTGCTAGGTGTCGGTATTAGTCCGCATCCTTTAGCCAATATTTGTCGAGAATCTAAGCGTAGTTTTACAGATTTGGCTGATTTAGCGGTTGGCAATCGAGCAACCGTTCTTGTGCAGATTCAAGCTATTCGATTGATTCGTACCAAAAAGACTGGGGAGCAGATGGCATTTCTTCGAGTGACAGATACCAAGAGGACACTTGACGTGACTCTTTTCCCAGAATCTTATCGCCAATACGCTTCTATTTTGGAAGAAGGGGGAATGGGCTACATCACAGGTAGAGTGCAAGAGCGTGATGGACAGTTGCAATTAGTTCTAGAAAAATTAGAGCCTGTCAGTTTGGAGAAATTTTGGATTCTTTTGGAAAATCGAGAACACGATTATGCCGTTGCTCGTATTTTGGATAAATACAGAGGAAGCATTCCAGTAGTACTTCATTATCAAGATAGTAATCAGACAATTCAGGCTGGGCACCACATGGTTATGAAAACGCCTCAATTAGAAGAAGAGTTAAGTGAATTTGTTATGAAAACGATTTTTCGATAAAAAAATAGCAAAAAGTCAAGCAAGTTTAGGTTAAGTATGTTATAATAGGGCAGTTAAAATGAAAAGTTAAAGGAGCATTAACGAATGAAACGTATTGCTGTTTTGACCAGTGGTGGTGACGCCCCTGGTATGAATGCTGCTATTCGTGCAGTTGTTCGTCAAGCAATTTCAGAAGGAATGGAAGTTTATGGAATCAACGAAGGTTACGCAGGTATGGTTGCGGGTGATATCCATGAATTGTCTGCACGTTCTGTAGGTGATATTATTTCACGTGGAGGAACATTCCTTGGTTCAGCTCGTTATCCAGAATTTGCCAAATTAGAAGGGCAACTTAAAGGGATTGAGCAATTGAAAAAACATGGTATTGAAGGTGTAGTTGTTATCGGTGGTGACGGTTCTTACCACGGAGCAATGCGCTTGACGGAGCATGGTTTCCCAGCTATTGGTGTACCTGGTACCATTGACAACGACATCGTGGGGACAGATTTTACAATCGGTTTTGACACAGCTGTAACAACTGCTATGGATGCGATTGATAAGATTCGCGATACTTCATCAAGTCACCGTCGTACTTTCGTCATTGAAGTAATGGGACGTCATGCAGGTGATATCGCTCTTTGGGCTGGTATTGCTTCTGGTGCAGATGTTATTGTTGTTCCAGAAGAAGACTTCAATATCAACGATGTTGTTGACCGTATTAAAGCGGGTTACGATAAAGGTAAGAAACATAGCATCATTGTCTTGGCCGAAGGTGTTATGCCAGCGGCACAGTTTGCTGAAGAATTGAAAGCAGCAGGCGATACAAGTGATCTTCGTGTGACAGAACTTGGTCATATCCAACGTGGTGGTTCTCCAACAGCGCGTGATCGTGTACTTGCTTCTCGTATGGGAGCTCATGCCGTTAAATTGCTTAAAGAAGGCCGTGGTGGTCTTGCGGTAGGTATCCGTAACGAGCAAATGGTTGAAAATCCAATTCTTGGAACTGCAGAAGAAGGTGCCTTGTTTAGCTTGACTACTGATGGCAAGATTGTAGTTAATAATCCACATAAAGCAGATTTGGAGTTGGCTGATTTGAACCGTAACTTGTCAATCTAGGTATCATTGTTTAAAAGTGTTAATTAAGGGTCATATGACCATTGAAATAAAAGGAGTTTTGTTAAGATGAACAAACGTGTTAAAATTGTTGCAACCCTTGGTCCAGCGGTAGAAATCCGCGGTGGTAAAAAATTCGGTGACGATGGTTACTGGGGTGAAAAATTGGATGTTGAGTCATCAGCACAGAAAATTGCTGCTTTGATTACAGAAGGTGCCAATGTTTTCCGTTTCAACTTCTCACACGGTGACCACCAAGAGCAAGGTGATCGTATGGCAACAGTTCGTCGTGCAGAAGAAATCGCTGGTAAAAAAGTAGGTTTCTTGTTGGATACAAAAGGTCCAGAAATCCGTACAGAATTGTTTGAAGATGATGCAAAAGAATACGCATATACAACTGGTGACAAATTGCGTGTTGCTACAAAACAAGGTATCAAATCTACAAAAGAAGTGATTGCCCTGAACGTAGCAGGTGGTTTGGATGTCTTTGATGATGTTGAAGTTGGTAAGCAAATCCTTGTTGATGATGGCAAACTTGGTTTGACAGTTGTTGAAAAAGATGCAGTAAACCGTGAATTTGTTGTTTTGGTTGAAAACGACGGTGTAATTGCTAAACAAAAAGGTGTAAACATCCCTTACACAAAAATTCCTTTCCCAGCTCTTGCAGAGCGTGATAATGCAGATATCCGCTTCGGTCTTGAGCAAGGTTTGAACTTTATTGCTATCTCATTTGTACGTACTGCAAAAGACGTAGAAGTTGTTCGTAACATCTGTAAAGAAACTGGTAACGATCACGTTCAATTGTTTGCGAAAATCGAAAACCAACAAGGTATCGACAACATCGACGAAATCATCGAAGCAGCAGATGGTATCATGATTGCTCGTGGTGACATGGGTATCGAAGTACCATTTGAAATGGTTCCAGTTTACCAAAAAATGATTATCACTAAAGTGAATGCAGCTGGTAAAGCAGTTATCACAGCAACAAACATGTTGGAAACAATGACTGAAAAACCACGTGCAACTCGTTCAGAAGTATCAGACGTATTCAACGCAGTTATCGATGGTACTGACGCAACAATGCTTTCAGGAGAGTCTGCAAACGGTAAATATCCAGTAGAATCAGTTCGTACAATGGCAACTATCGCTAAAAACGCACAGACTCTTCTTAATGAATATGGTCGTTTGAACTCTGATCAGTTTAATCGTGCCTCTAAAACAGAAGTTATTGCTTCTGCAGTAAAAGACGCATGTCACTCAATGGACATCAAACTAGTTGTAACAGTTACAGAAACAGGTTACTCAGCTCGTTCGATCTCTAAATACCGTCCAGATGCGGACATCTTGGCAGTAACATTTACTGAGAAAGTACAAAAATCATTGATGCTTAACTGGGGTGTTATTCCAATTGTAACAAAACGTCCAGATTCAACTGACGATATGTTTGATTTGGCTGAACGTATTGCCAAAGAGCAAGGTCTTGTTGAAGCAGGAGATGATATTATTATCGTTGCTGGTGTGCCTGTAGGTGTTGCAGGTTCAACAAACACTATGCGTGTTCGTACAGTAAAATAATAAAAAGGTCCGCTTGGACCTTTTTATAATAATTAGAGAATAAGTTAAATACGTGCTGTTATAGATTTTTTGTCTCTAAATGATTTTGGGGTGTTGATATAAAAAATAAATAAGAGTAAGAATAACTTGTTCAAAGAATATAAATATAAATGGAGGAAAGATGAGAATTCAAGAACGATTTTCTTTAAGAAAGTCAGCAGTTGGATTGGTTTCTGTATCTTTACTATGTACTGCAATCTATGCACCGACTGTTGTTGCTGACACAGTTACTACAAGAGAAAATCTAACGATTGAGGAATTACAAGAAAAAGAAGAGGCGTCTACTGAATCAGAAAAATTAGGCTCTTTAGATGATTCTAGCTCTGAAATTGTAGAGAAAGTAGTAGATAACATCCCATCATCTATTGGTGCTGAACGAGAAGGTGCGGTAGAGATGAAATCGGACAATGGGGACGAGAATGCAGTTTCTAGAGACGACACAGAAGTTACGACAAATGAGCAAAATCAGATAGAGGTTGCTGAGACAAAAGAAATTTTGAATCAGACCAGTTATAAAACGGAGAGTGGCGAGCAACGACAAATTATATGGGCTCATGGAATTACTCCTCCTGCAATGGAACAAAGCGGTGGTTTTGTAAAGGAGAAGTATGGAGACTATTTAAACTATACAGCACCGTTTGAGGCTGGAAAAGGCTACTATGATACCAATAAAAGTCTAAATGCTTCATTTATTGACCTTAATCTTTGTTTTGCAGCTGTGTCTTCAAACATGGTACATTGGTGGTTGGAACAGAATAGTTCCTATGTTGAGCGATATCTCAAAGAAAAAAAGGGTACAGTAAATGTTGAAGAAAACTACGCAATAACGGACTTACGGCGCTATATTAATTCATTCCAAAATCAACAAAATAGTCGAGTTTTTGATATGTTCAAAACTTACTATGGTTATCGTACAAATGGTTTTGTGTCAGATGCCTTAGTTGACTTGTTTATTAACGGATATAAACCTAAGGCACAGGGCGGTGTCAATCTGGAAGATAGCCAGTTAGTACCAGATAGTAGGGGTGGCTTTTTCTACGACGTTTTCAAAGAGAAAAAACTGACAAATCGTATTTTCAGTGGTAGCTATGAGCGTTTTGGTGAGGATGTTCGAACTGTTTTGGAGAGCAAAGGATTACTCGGCTTAACTTATAGAACATTAGGTTATGCAACGCATATTGTGACGGTATGGGGTGCTGAGTACGACAATCAAGGTAAGATTAAGGCTGTTTATATCACAGATTCTGATGATCAACAAGAACAAATCGGTTTGAAGCGTATGGGAATTACTCGTGATGCTTCCGGAAATCCACGTTTGAATAATCATATGAAAAATAATTCAGCTGGAGCGCTTTTGGATTATGTCCATACAATCCGTCTGGGTCAAGACTTATGGGAAGAATATTTCAATCCGCTTGCAAAAGCCAAAGAAACAGCTAGTCAGACATTAGCCGATACAAAGAAGGCGTTGACTTTGTTTATTCAAGGACAATCTGAATTGCCAGAATCAATGCGGCTGATTTATCTTGAAAAACTAAATAATCTCTATAATCAAGGAATTCTATCTATTCAAAAGGCAGAAAGTTCTGAGACGCTAAGTGGTGCATTGGAAAATGGTTTAAATAGTTTAAAGAGTTTAGATTTTCCTATTTCAGAAGTTGGAAATGCTTTGGCACCAGATTTACCAGTAGGTAATCGTTCAACGGTTTCAGATGTTGATTCTCTATCATCTCAAGAAACAAGTTCCACAAATTTGGAAGCAGACACAGAGAATGCAGGTATTATTGCAGATGGTACCGATCAATTGCATTTTCCAGTGGAGGCCCAAACGACATCTTCTGTAGAGGCTGAGGGAGATAATGTTTTTGCACAAGAGGCAGATACATTACCAATAATTATTGAAAACAAGGATGAATTTGGTTCAGAACTATCAGGAAACATGCAAACGTCAGAAACGGATTCGCTAGTAGTAGCTGTTGAAGAAGATGTAAAAAATGATGAGATAGACCAAGTTGAAGAGCTTCTTGAGTCAGAAAAAGTTGAAAATCAGAATTCGGAACTTCTGTCAGACACCCTAATCGTAGGGGGTGCAAATGACAAAGAAGAAGATAGAGTGGAGGCGGTTGTTTCTGAACAACCAGACTCAATACTACATCAAAATGTAGAAATCTCTCTTGTAGAACCAACGAATGTCGAAACTGAATCTGTGGTCACTCCTATTAATGATGTAGCTACTCCTCATGGTTCCCCGACGTATATAGATAATTCCGTAACTGAATCTGTAGCTACTCCACTTGAAAAAGACTCCATTCAAGCCGGAGAGACAGAAAATGCAGAATCAACCTCGAGCGAATCAACTAGTGTCGAAGCTGAACTTGTCGACAATTCTGAAATTCATTCAGCTACCTCTTCAGTTACTCCCCGTGGTTCCTCGGCATATGCAGATAGTTCCACAACTGAATCTGTAGCCACTCCGCTTGAAAAAGACTCCATTCAGGCTGGAGAGACAGAAAATGCGGAACAAGCTTTGAGCGAACCAACGAATGCCGAAACTGAATCTGTAGCTACTCCGCTTGAAAAAGACTCCATTCAGGCTGGAGAGACAGAAAATGTGGAACAAACTTTGAGCGAACCAACGAATGTCGAAACTGTATCTGTAAACAAACCTGAAATTCATGCAGCTACCTCTCTAACTGCTGTTTCATCAGTTAATCTGGATAATCCAGTGATTGAACCAGTAGCTATCCCCCTTATCGGTTCTAAGAGAGACACGAATGCAGAAGTGGAAGTTTCTTCGTTATCGAAAAGAGAGGTTAGAAAACCAAATACTGAAGGGCCAAGCTCTGTTCAATCAAAAATTCTTAAGAAAGAATTGCTAGAATCAAGCTTAGCAGAAGCAGGGGCTCCATTGCTAGAAGCCACTATCGCTCAGTCTTCAAACTCAAATAGTACTGAGATAGGTATGAGCTATCAGAATACTGTGTTATTAGTGACTAATAATACAGAGCGTCAAGCGTCTAAATCAGAAATTGTTATGGAACACAAGGAGACAGAGTTAGTTGAAACGGTTTCATCTGCTTCTGAGCCTGTAGTGCTCGTAGAAAATAGCTCACAAACCTCAAATAATACTATTGAATCTGGTAAGAATATGGGAGTTCAATCTCAAGCAGGTGCAAAACAAATTTTAGGCGTAGAACAATCTTTGAAAGTAAGTATACCTACTTCAAGACAGATTATGGGAGTCGGTCTATTGACTCTTGTTCTTGGTAGTGCTTTAGGTTTGTTAAAGAAAAGACGTAAGTAAAAGAAATATTTTCAACGAATTAGGTTTTTAAGTGAATCAGTTCCTATAGTTGCTATAACATGCTATAGATAATTCTTTAATAGTTTGAGACTAGAATGGTAGTATTCTAGATAGAAATAAGCAACGAGGTTCCCCCCGTTGCTTATTGTATTGGTTGGATAACAACTAGTCTTAGTATCTACATTTAAAGGGTTAGTAGAATCTAAACTTATTGTATCTTATTTTTTGAGAATATATCTATTTGGAGAATATGGTGTACGGTCAAAGTTTGTTTCTTGATTGAGAATTTCTTTAGCAATTTGCCAACCGATAATTGGGCCATTTGTCAGGCCGGTAGAGCCTAGACCACTAGCTACCCAGACATTAGGCATATCCTCAATATTTCCGTAGAATGGTGAATAAGTTGAAGTATAGGCGCGCGTTCCAATGCGAGTTCTGGCTACAGGATAGTTTGCCAAATCAGGCATGAATTCGGCTATTTTATCATGCATGGCTTGGATTTTTTCAGGGTCTAGTTCTAAATCGTACCCCATATCATCTTCATGAGTTGCACCAATAATGATTTTTCCATTTTCAAATGGTAGGATGTCAATCTCTCCGTAAGGCATACAAACTGGCCAATTATCAGTATCGAATTCTGTATCTAATTCTAACAATTGTCCTTTTTGTGGTCGAACATCCACTTGATAACCAAGAGGTTCAAGAATATGTGGCAACCAGGCCCCTGTGGCTAAGATAATATGGTCAGCAGTAAGCACTTGATTATCTACTTCGACAGTATGGTTGTCAAGCAGTTTTGCTTGTCCGTAGATACGTGTACCACCATTTTTCAAAAATTGTTCCTGAAGAATATCAATCAAACGCCCACCATCAATACGACCGCCACCTTCTAAATGGATACCCAAATAGTCTGGTTTAAGTAGTGGCAGGTACTGGTTAATTTCGGAGCCTACAAGCGGAGTAATTTCGCCAATAGTCGGAGTATCTACGCGACGTTCCTCGGCAATTTTTTGGATTTTATCAAGTAGTTCAGGCTTACTTTTTAGGCCGATGGTTCCAGTCTGTTTGAATGGAATTTCAGTAGCACCCGATTTTTCCAAATCGGCTACCAATTGACGGTAGAAAACAGCACCATCGGAAGTCAGCTTGTACCAGTCTTTATTTTTTTTCTGAGCCATCCATGGGCAGATGATACCTGCGGCAGCTCGTGTGGCTGTTCCAATACCTGAATCAATGAGAGTAAGATTGACTTGTTCTTCTTGGGAGAGATAAAAGGCTGCAGTAGAGCCGACAATTCCTCCGCCTATAATAATAACTTGTTTTTTCATAAGTTAATTATATCACAAATTCAGAAGTTTATTTATTTTTTTCAACATGATACAATAGAAAATAAGAAAAATTGAGGAGTTCGTGTGTCAGATATAATGTATCCTGAGGTCCTAACCGTTGGAAGTGGGGCCGTAAAAGTTGCAACAGTCGGAGATAGTTTGACTTATGGATATGGCTTGGAGAATCGTGAAAAAGATGCCTATCCTTGTATTCTAGCTGAGAAACTTGGGTATCACTATCAAGTTTCAAATTACGGATTGAGTGGGCGTTCACTTCAGTCAACTGCAGATTTTCCTTACTTTAAAGACAAGAATGCCCAACTTTCACTTGAGAGTGAAGCAGATATTGTCATCATCATGATTGGTAGTAACGACAGCCGAGGACCATATTGGAATCGGGAGAGATTTATTCGAGAGTATAGGGAAATGGCAGAGCAGTATATGGCTTTACCAAGCCAGCCGGATGTTTATTTAGTCATCCCGCCTTACGTACCAACCAGTCGTTTTGGATTGAATAATCAAATTATTGAAGATGAATTACAAAAGATTATCCCAGCTATCGGAAATGAACTTGGTTTACCAGTTATTAACCTTTACACTGTGACGGAGGGACATCTTGAATACTATAGCGATGGTCTTCATTTGACACCGCTAGGAAATCAAGTTATCGCTGAAGAGATTTACCAGCATCTCAGACACTAATAGCTCTAAATTGTGGTATAATACTAGTGAAATGGAGAGATTATGGTAAAAAGAGATTTAATAAAACAAATCAGTTTATTGGTCTTATTGATTTTTGGAATCATTGGCCTACGATTTTGGTTACTTGAGCCAGTCACGATTACCCCTGAGATGGCAAATAGTTATTTGAAGGAAAACGACTTTATCATGACGGTGCGAAATGTCCGCCCGATTCATGGAGATTTTATTTTGTATAACCATGAGGGAAAAGAGTATGTGAGTCGTGTGATTGCATTGGAAAATGAGACGGTTACCTATATGGACGATGTTCTCTATCGTAATGATATTATTGTTACAGAGAACTATTTAAAAACGCCTCATTCACAAGAAAGTTATACAGATGACTTTACATTGGAAACCTTGACAAATGGAAAGTACAACGTCATTCCAGAGGGGCACTATTTGGTGTTGAATGATGTACGAACGAATCAACAGGATAGTCGTAGTTTTGGTTTGATTTCTAGTGAGGATATTGTTGGTAGACTGACTTTTCGGATTAGTCCACTTTCAGAATTTGGTTTTATTAAGACAGGGCTGGTTCAGTAGAATCAGCTTTTTTATTGTGTTGATACTCTTCGAAAATCAAAATTATCTGTTGTCAACTTGCCTTGATGAACTCCAGTTCTATCTTCGGCTTCGTTTCCTAGGCTACTTTTGATTTTCATTGAGTATGAGATGACTGGATCTGTATTTTGAAATTAGACTAGACCAATTAAAATGTTGACAAGGACGAAATCTTGTTATATACTGATTTCACTGGTCTTTTTAGATATAAATTAGACTAGACCAATTTTTAAAGAAATGAAAGCCGATGTTAACAAACATCGTAGGTGAACTGTATGTGTGGAATCGTTGGTGTTGTAGGAAATACAAACGCAACTGATATTTTGATTCAAGGACTTGAAAAATTAGAATACCGTGGTTATGATTCAGCAGGTATTTTTGTGACGGGTGGTGAGCAAGCTCATCTTGTGAAAGCTGTTGGTCGCATTGCAGAATTGTCTGCAAAAGTTGGCGATAAGACCGAAGGGACAACAGGGATCGGTCATACTCGTTGGGCAACACACGGGAAACCAACTGAGAACAACGCTCACCCTCACACTTCTCAAACAGCTGGACATATCCTTGTTCACAACGGTGTGATTGAAAACTACGCAGAAATCAAGGAAGAGTATCTTGCAGGTCATGACTTGAAAGGGCAGACAGATACAGAAATTGCTGTACATTTGATTGGTCAATTTGCAGAAGAAGGTTTGTCAACTCTAGAAGCCTTCAAAAAAGCATTGAAGATTATTCAAGGTTCATACGCCTTTGCCTTGATTGATGCTACGGATGCAGATACTATCTACGTTGCCAAAAATAAATCTCCGCTTTTGATTGGTTTGGGCGATGGCTATAACATGGTCTGCTCAGATGCCATGGCTATGATTCGTGAGACAAGTGAATACATGGAAATTCACGATAAGGAATTAGTTATCGTGAAAAAAGATAGTGTTGAAGTCATGGACTATGATGGCAATGCGATTGAACGTGGTAGCTATACAGCTGAGCTTGATTTATCAGATATTGGTAAGGGAACTTATCCATACTACATGCTCAAGGAAATTGATGAGCAACCAACTGTTATGCGTAAATTGATTAGCGCCTATACAAATGAAGCTGGTCAGGTAACAGTTGATGCGGATATTATTAAGGCAGTACAAGAAGCTGACCGTATCTATATCTTGGCTGCTGGAACTTCCTATCACGCAGGATTTGCCGCAAAAGACTTCTTGGAAAAATTGACAGATACACCAGTAGAGTTGGGAATTTCATCTGAGTGGGGTTACAATATGCCACTTTTGAGCAAAAAGCCACTCTTTGTCATGATTAGCCAGTCAGGTGAAACTGCTGATAGCCGTCAGGTATTGGTTAAAGCTAATGAAATGGGCATTCCAAGTTTGACCGTAACCAACGTTCCTGGTTCTACCCTATCACGTGAGGCAACTTACACCATGTTGCTCCATGCAGGACCAGAAATTGCGGTAGCTTCTACAAAAGCCTACACTGCACAGATTGCGACTTTGGCAATCTTGGCTAAGGCTGTCGGTGATGCAAATGGCAATGCCTACGCGAAAGAATTTGACTTGGTGCATGAATTGTCCATCGTAGCTCAATCTATCGAGGCCAGCTTGTCAGAAAAAGATGTGATTGCTGAAAAAGTTGAAAAACTCTTATCAACCACTCGCAACGCATTCTATATCGGTCGTGGTAGTGACTACTACGTTTCTATGGAAGCCAGCTTGAAATTGAAAGAAATTTCATACATCCAATGTGAAGGCTTTGCGGCAGGTGAATTGAAACACGGTACCATTTCCTTGATTGAAGACGGTGTTCCTGTCTTGGCTTTGATTTCAAATCATCCACACCTTGCAAGCCATACTCGAGGCAATATTCAGGAAGTAGTGGCGCGTGGTGCCAATGTCTTGACAATTGTAGATGAAGCAGTAGCTAAGGAAGAAGATGACATCACTGTTACAACAGTTCATCCATTCTTGTCAGCGATTGCTATGGTCGTTCCGACACAGTTGATTGCATACTATGCGACATTGCAACGCGGTTTGGATGTTGATAAACCACGTAACTTGGCTAAGTCTGTTACTGTTGAATAAGAAGAAGGAAGGCATGGATTTCCAGCCTTCTTTTTGCACTGTTGAAAAAATATACAAAATTTTGTTAAATTTATTAAAAATTCTGAAAAATTCTTTGAAATTAAGGATATTTTTTGATATACTAGAACCTAATCATTCTTTTAGGAGAGCTCTATGGATTATGTTTTGGAAGTTCTGCCCAGTCTACTAAATGGTGCAGCAGTCTCCTTGCAAGTATTTTTTCTAGTATTGATATTATCCTTGCCATTAGGAGCTGTTTTCGCTTTTTTAATGCAGATTAAATTTAAACCCTTACAATGGTTATTGCATTTCTATGTATTAATTATGCGAGGAACCCCCTTGCTTTTACAATTAATTTTTGTTTATTACGTTTTACCAAGTGTGGGTATTACATTTGACCGAATGCCTGCAGTGATTTTGGCCTTTACGCTCAACTATGCGGCCTATTTCTCTGAAATTTTCCGTGGTGGTATTGAAGCTATTCCAAAAGGTCAGTATGAAGCGGCTAAGGTATTGAAATTTACCCCTGTTCAGACCATTCGCTACATTGTCTTACCGCAGGTCGTGAAAATTGTCCTGCCAAGTGTTTTCAATGAAGTCATGACTTTGGTAAAGGATACTTCTTTGGTCTATGCACTTGGGGTTAGCGATTTGTTGTTGGCTAGTCGTACTGCTGCCAATCGTGATGCCAGCTTGGCGCCTATGTTTATCGCAGGTGCAATCTACCTATTGATGATCGGTGCGGTAACACTGATTTCGAAACAAGTAGAAAAGAAATTTGATTATTATAGATAGGAGGAAGTCATGTTAGAGTTACGCAATTTGTCAAAACGCTTTGAAGATAAACAGATTTTCTCCAACTATGATTTGGTCATTCCAGAAGGGAAAATTGTTGCCATCGTTGGTCAATCTGGCGGTGGTAAGACAACTCTTTTACGGATGTTGGCTGGTTTAGAGACTATTGATTCAGGAACTTTGATGTATAATGGTCAAGAATTGCCATTAGAGGAGTTGGGAAAACGACATTTGCTGGGCTTTGTCTTCCAGGACTTCCAGCTTTTCCCGCACCTATCCGTATTGGAAAACTTGGTTCTCTCTCCTATGAAAACGCAAAATATGTCGCGTTCAGAGGCGGAAGACAAGGCCCTTAAACTCTTGGATACTCTTGGACTTGCTAACCACGCAACTGCCTACCCATTTTCATTATCGGGCGGACAGAAACAACGTGTGGCTTTGGCGCGTGCGATGATGATTGATCCTGAGATTATCGGCTATGACGAACCAACTTCGGCCCTAGACCCTGAATTAAGAAAAGAAGTTGAGAAACTGATTCTTGAAAATAGGGCTACTGGAATCACGCAAATTGTGGTCACCCATGATATGCAGTTTGCTGAGAATATCGCAGATGAAATCATCAAAATTGAACCGAAACACTAAGAAAAGGAACAAATATGATGATGAATATTAAAAAAATGATGCTTGGAGCTCTTGCTCTTGTAACTTCTTTAACTCTTGCTGCTTGTGGCTCCAATGATTCGGCTACTAAGTCTGATAATTGGACAGCCTACGAGTCTGAAAAATCCGTTACGATTGGCTTTGATAAGACCTTTGTTCCAATGGGATTTGAACAGACAGATGGTTCTTACACTGGTTTCGATATTGACTTGGCTAATGGAGTCTTTGAAAAATATGGAATTACTGTAAAATGGCAACCAATTGACTGGGACTTGAAAGAAACCGAATTGAATAATGGGAATATTGATTTAATTTGGAATGGTTATTCTATTACAGATGAGCGTAAGGAAAAAGTTCTCTTCACAAATCCCTACATGGATAACCAACAAATTATTGTAACTAAAAAATCTTCCAATATTAGCCAAGTATCTGATATGAAGGATAAGATTTTGGGTGCGCAAGCAGGTTCATCTGGTTATTCAGTATTTGAATCACAACCAGCTATTTTGAAAGATATTGTTCAAAATAACGATGCAAGTCAGTATGCGACCTTCAACGAAGCCTTGATTGACTTGAAAAACGACCGCATTGATGGTCTCTTGATTGACCGTGTATATGCAAATTATTACTTGCAACAAGAGGGAATTATCGCAGATTACAACATCATTGATGCAGGTTTTGAAAATGAAGCCTTCGCAGTCGGTGCTCGTAAATCAGATACTACACTCGTAGAAAACATTAATAAGGCGTTTGCTGAATTATATAAAGAAGGTAAATTCCAAGAAATCTCCCAAAAATGGTTTGGTGAGGATGTTGCAACCGATGCAGTAAAAAACTAATAATATAAGCAAAAGTGACTGAACAAGACATCCATGATGGTTGCGCCCTCATCCACAGAATAATGAAAAGAACTCGTGAAAACGGTGGGGGGATACCCCAATATCATTAACTTAAGATTCTACTCCAATATTTGTTGGATAGGATCTTTTTATTATATGATTTTTAGTCCGTCATGATCCGTAAAGTATGTGACAAATAAGCCGAGGATGGGCAAAAAAATGGTCCTATAATTTCTGTAGCGGGTAAAACCACTATGGAGTCTTTTAAATGTAAAAGTCCCATATGACCTATAATGAAAAGCGACAAAACTTACATTAGAAAGAGGCCATATGGAATAAATCAAGAGTTAGGGGAGTGACTTTTGATTCCTGAGCCTAGAAATAGAAAAGCGAAGATCTTATCACAAATTTTCTCGGAATAGAAGACAAAAATATCGCTATCATGACTGAATATGATGTGGAAACTCACTTAGATTGTGTGTCTCCCCAATGTTCTGCCTGAAAGGGACAAATAGTGAAATACGACTTCCAAAGAGCATCTAAAATCCTTTGCTTAGAAGCAGCTGATAATCCTCTCTCCTTATCCATCTTAGAAAGCGTCGGTTCAAGTGTAAAGAATGCGGGAAAATGGTTGTCGCTGAAATTCACTTATTAAAAAAACGACCAAATCTCTGTTGCTATTAACCAGAAAAACACCCAATTACTACTCGTTGAGAATCAAGCAATGAGTAAGCAATGTTCACCTGATACTATTGTCATCAAGGATAGCTTTTTCATCCTGTTCGAAACTATAAAGTAAGAGTTTTTGAAGGAAGGCAGATATTGGTTGCAATGTATTGAAACACTTGTGGTTCCATGGTTTCGAAGGTTACTCTATCTGGCTATATTCTGAACTATGTTATTACACCAGTTTCTGATTATGTAGTGAATTGCTTGTTGGAAAGCTATCAGTAATCTGTGATTTTAGCAGATTTAGTCAGGAGTTTAAAGACAACTTGGAACAGAAGGATAGAACATGGAAGGAGTTAATTAATATAACAAATGGAGATTATTAGCCATGAGGCGAACCATTGAAACTCGTTTTTTTGAATCATACGCTTTGTTTGATATAGAACAACTCTTTGCCAGAGGACTGATCGGATTACAGCTACGGATTGCACAAATCCTACTGACTTATAATCTAAGCTATTTTGACTTTAACTAGTAGCACGGGTAAAAAACCTGTCTGGTTCAATCAGAACTAGGCAGGTTTTCTTGTCATCTAAAAAATGGATTGAAATTTTTCTCATGTCCAACGCTGGTATTTTGACCGTGACCGGGATGGACAGTGTAGTGGTTTGGCAGGGTGAAGATGTGTTCTCTGATACCCACAATCAAGTCGTCAAAATTGCTGGTTGGCAGGTCTGTACGTCCCACAGTTTCGCGGAAAAGTGCGTCTCCAGTGATGACACATTCATCCTCTGGGAAGATAAAGGAAACACCACCAATAGAGTGACCTGGTGTTGGAACTACCTTGAAATGAAAACCGTCAAACTGGTAGTCTTCTTGGTATTGGAAGATTTTTTCAGCAGGTCGGCAGACTACATTTTCCATATCATCATGACGAGGTAGACCTGATAGATTCATCTCTGGTGTATAGAGCCAGCTGGCTTCGCTTTCAGCCACATAGACAGGCGGGAAATTGTAGGTCTCACGCAGAATGTCCAAACTCATAATATGGTCATAGTGAGTGTGAGTCAGGAGAATAGCCGAAATTGGTTTTCCGATTTTTTCGATAGTTGCTTGAATTTTTGTCCAGTCACTCCCAGGGTCAATGATAATCAGATGGGTATCATTTTCAAGGTAGTAGGTATTTTGAAAAGCGACAGGATTGACAGATTTGTGAATAATCATTCTTTTTCCTTTTTCTAACAGTTACTGATGTTACTAGTCTAACAAAAAAACACGCCTTCTTCATGGAATTTGTTTGGAGCTTTTTCCATGAGAGGGAATATGCTATAATGAACAGTATGAAAGAAACAAGAACAAGCAATCGGTATGCCGTTGTAGATTTGGAAGCAACTGGTACAGGTACCGATGCAAAAATCATTCAAATCGGGATTGTTCTCGTTGAAAATGGAGAAATCATTGACAGTTACGCAACGGACATCAATCCCTATGAGCTACTGGATGACCATATCAAGAATCTGACAGGTATCACAGACCAACAGCTAAGTCAAGCTCCAGATTTTGGTCAGGTAGCAAGTACCATTTATGACATGATTGGAGATGCTATATTCGTCGCCCATAATGTCAAGTTTGATGCCAATCTCTTGGCAGAAGCACTCTTTTTTGAAGGCTATGAACTGTTGACGCCACGTGTAGATACGGTGGAATTATCACAGCTATTTTTCCCGACTTTTGAAAAATACAGCTTGGGAAATCTTGCAGAGCATTTGGAACTTGGTTTGGACCAGGCGCACACGGCCATATCAGATGCCATGGCTACGGCGCGCTTGCTCATCAAAATTCAAGAGAAAATAAAGAGCTTACCCAGGTCTATTGTTGAAAAGATTCTTGATTTGGCGGACAATCTGCTCTTTGAATCCCGTCTGGTCATTGATGAAATGGTGCCTGTTCTGTCAGAAAACCTATCATACGATTTAGAATCTATTCATGGCTTGGTCTTGAAAAAGCCAGAAGAAATCAAGTCGGCCTACCGATTATCTGAAGATTTTTCGACCAATATTGCCCTTCTCGGCTTGCATGAACGAAAAAAACAAACTGCATTTGCTCAAGTAGTAGAAAAACGCTTGGCTGACGAAGAAAAAGTGCATTTTATACAGGCACAGGCAGGCTTGGGGAAGACTTACGGTTATCTTTTGCCTTTACTTGCTAAGTCAGACCAGCCTTTATTGGTCACCGTACCGACCAAGCTCCTTCAAGAGCAGATTATGGAAAAGGAAGGGAGCAAGCTTAAAGAGATATTTCGTATTCCCATAGTCTCTCTAAAATCGCCCAAGCATTTTATCAAATTGGATAGCTACTGGGGAACCCTGCAAAGGCAGGATGATAATCGCCTGGTCAATCAATTCAAAATACAGGTGCTTGTCTGGTTATGCGAAACCACGACAGGTGATTTGGATGAGCTTAAGCAAAAACAACGCTATCAAGCTTACTTTGATGAGATTGCCCACGATGGGAAATTGGAGACTGAAAGTCTTTTTTGGGGCTTGGATTTTTGGCAACGGTTGAACCAACAAGCTCTCTCTAGTAGATTGCTCATTACCAACCACGCTTATTTTCTCAACCATCTTAAGGATCAAGACCCTCTCATGGATAAGCGTCTGGTGGTGATTGATGAAGCTCAAAAGTTTCTCTTGGCTGCTGAAAATCTAGCGACGGCTTCGCAAGATTTGACAAGTATGTTACAAGTATTGCAAAGTAAAAAGGACAGAGCGACGACTATTTTGGACCAACGCTTGTATGAGTCTTGCCAGTTTGAACTCAACCATTTTTTGAGTCGTTTTCGTCAGCATGGTCAACGAGAGGTTCAAAAGGTTGAACTTCATCAACTTGGTCAGAACCTGGTGGAGCTTGGAGATGTTGATTTGAACGACTTGCATCAGCTCATAGACTATTACGATACCTTTTGGTTGGAGGAGAAAAATTTAGAAGAAAAGCGGCTTGCCTATTTGCGGGGCTCCAAGGACAGCCTCCTAAATGCGACCAACTACCTGCCTGATACCAAGATTTTCTGCATCAGCGCCACCTTGACCATCAGCAAAAAGGTCAGTCTGGCGGATCTGCTGGGCTTTGAGCAGGTCACCTTGGATTTGATACCGACTCAAACTGTGACCAACCAGCAGTTGCTTTTTCCGACTCATCTCCCCGACATCCTCGCTTGGACCAAGGAGGAGCATGCAGCTTATTTGGCTACTACTTTAGGAGAAATAGCAGAGCTGGGACGACCGATTTTGGTCTTGTTCACATCGATTTCTCTGCTCTTGCAGGTGTCGGACTTGTTAGAAGACAATAACATTCCCCATCTAGCCCAGCACAAGCATGGACAGGAAATGACACTCAAACGCAAATTTGAACGAGGGGAATGCCAAATTTTACTCGGCACAGGCGTATTCTGGGAGGGAGTTGACTTTGCCAGCCAGGACCAATTGATTCAGGTCATTACAAGACTCCCATTCGACAATCCCAAAGACCGTTTTGTCCAGAAAATCAATCACCATCTGCGTGAAGAAGGGAAAAATCCATTTTACGATTACAGCCTGCCTATGATGATGATTAAGCTCAAACAAGCCATCGGGCGTACCAATCGTCATGATAAACAAGATTCGCTAGTCTTGGTTTTGGACCCGCGTGTTCACACCAAACGCTATGGACGGCAAATTCTGTCCTTCTTTGAGAAAGATTATTCAATGATAAGTGTGGATGCGAAAGAAATAGAAGGAGCTATTCAAGATTTTTTTAAATAAGTTGAAAGGGAGTGAGAAAGAACTCGACTGGTCTAAAAAGAGTTCGTCAACAAGTCTTTATTTCTAGTTGTTGAGCTGAAACAGTCTATTCCCAGACTGTTTCACTCCCACCCCCGCATAGCTCCAACAGTCAGAGTAGTGACTGTTGGAGGTTGGAGATGAAGCGAACTTTGTTCGCAACAGTCGTAATGGTCAGATTTGGAGTGTAATACACGAACAAATCTGCCAATCAACCCCTGCGCTGAGATATTGACACTAACTCTGAGTAGTAGCCGCTGGGCTTTTTGCCCAGCCTCTTTGTTTCCAGCGTTTTTTAATGCTACTCATATTCCCTTTCTCCTTGCTGAATAACAGTGATTTTCTTTATACCTAAAATATGGTATAATTTTCCAAATATTAGTTTTTGTGAGAAGAGATTATGACAGAAAAAACGATCGTATTTAAAGTGGGGACGAGTTCTCTGACCCAAGAAAATGGCAGCCTGGATCGGATTAAGATTGCTCGGATTACCAATCAGCTAGCTCAGTTACATCAGAAAGGCTACCAGATTGTACTGGTGACTTCGGGATCCATTGCTGCTGGTTTTCGGAGGTTGGGATTTGACAAGCGACCGACTAAGATTGCGGAAAAGCAAGCTTCGGCAGCAGTGGGTCAGGGCTTGCTGATTGAGGAATACACGCAGAATCTGATGAAGGACGGTATTGTATCGGCTCAGATTTTGCTGACGCAAGATGACTTTGCGGATGCTAGACGTTATCAGAATGCTTCTCAGGCCTTGCAGGTCTTGCTCAAGCAAAGGGCTATTCCCATTATCAATGAAAATGATACCATTGCCATTGAGGAGATTAAGGTCGGAGATAATGATACCCTGTCTGCCCAGGTAGCTTCGCTCTTGAAAGCAGATCTCTTGGTGCTTTTGACGGATGTGGACGGACTTTACACAGCCAATCCCAACAGCGATCCGACTGCCCAGCATTTGTCTGAAATCAAGGAAATTACGGAAGATTTATTTGCCATGGCAGCAGGAGCAGGATCGTCCAACGGAACTGGTGGCATGACCACAAAATTGCAGGCGGCCCAGATTGCGACCAAGTCAGGCGTACCTGTCTTTATCTGCTCTTCAAAAGAGGATACTGCTCTCTTACAAGCAGTCACCCAAGCCAACCGTGGCACCCTCTTTTTAGCAGATGACCATGCTATGAACCAACGCAAGCAGTGGATGGCCTTCTACGCTCGGACAGACGCAGCAGTGGAAGTGGATGCAGGAGCCGTAGATGCCATGTTGCACCAAGGCCGCAGTTTGTTAGCTGCCGGTGTCAAAGCCCTTGAAGGCGACTTTGAAGTGGGGCAGGTTGTGGAAGTTTACAGCCAGGCGGACCACCGTTTGATCGGTAAAGGGCGGGTCAAACTGTCCTCCAAGGACTTGCAGGACCAGTTGGCAAATGGCAGAGCAGAGGGCGTGCTCATTCACCGAAATGATTGGGTGAGCTTATAGTTATTCAGTTTGTCTTGATTATGTTGACGAACGAGCCAACTGAAAGACTAAGTAGGAGAAATTTATGACAACAACACAAGCATTATTAGATAGTTTATTGGCCCACAAGACTTCTATCAACCTTGCAACAACCGAACAGAAAAACCAGGCCTTGTCAGCTATGGCAGACAAGTTGGTTGCTCAGACTGAGGCAATTTTAGCAGGCAATGCCATTGATATGGAAAATGCCCAAGGTAAGATTAGCCAGGTGATGCAGGATAGATTGCTCCTGACTGCTGAACGGATTGAAGCCATGGCAGACGGCATTCGGGCCTTGATTGGCTTGCCAGATCCTGTCGGACTCGTCTTGGAAGAATCCACTCGGGCAGACGGCTTGAACATTCGCAAGAAATCTATTCCTTTTGGCTTGGTAGGAATGATTTACGAAAGCCGTCCAAATGTGACCTCGGATGCCGCTGCCCTTGCAATCAAGAGCGGAAACGCAGTCATTTTGCGTGGAGGCAAGGAGGCCTTTCATTCGGCTCAGGCCATTGTCATAGCCCTCAAGGCTGGTTTGGAACAGGCTGGTCTTTCTCCAAAGGTCATTGAGTTAGTCCAAGATACCAGTCGTGCCTCTGCGACAGAGTTGATGACTGCCAAAGGCAAGATTGACCTCTTGGTGCCACGTGGCGGTGCAGGTTTGATTCAAGCCGTCGTTGAAAATGCGACTGTGCCAGTTATCGAAACAGGCACAGGCATCTGCCATGTCTATGTGGACAAGGATGCGGATTTGGATAAGGCCCTTCAGATTGTGGTCAACGCTAAAACCAGTCGTCCCTCAGTCTGCAATGCGGCGGAAGTCTTGCTAGTTCACGAAGCTATTGCCAGCCAATTCCTACCTCGCTTGGAAGAAGCTCTTTCTGGTCAGATGGAATTACGTGCTGACAGTCAGGCGCAGGCTATTCTCAACCAAGCCACACCAGCAGGCGACCAAGATTTTGACACGGAATTTTTAGACTATATCATGGCTGTCAAAGTCGTTTCAAACGTAGAAGAGGCTATCAGTCACATCGCTCAACACTCGACAGGGCACAGCGAGGCCATCGTGACGGAAAACAGCCAAACGGCTGAACTTTTCACACTCCATGTGGACTCAGCGGCGGTCTATGTCAATGCCTCGACCCGCTTCACAGACGGTGGCGAGTTCGGTCTGGGCTGCGAGTTGGGCATTTCCACTCAGAAGATGCACGCTCGTGGTCCTATGGGCCTGCGTGAGATGACCACCTACAAGTACATCATCACAGGCGACGGCCACATTCGTTAGGAGGACAAGATGAAGATTGGATTTATCGGACTGGGCAACATGGGAGCGGCCCTGGCCCAAGCGGTCAGCCAGCAGCCAGATACCCAGCTCCTTCTCAGCAACCACAACCCAGCAAAAGCCCAAGCTCTTCAAGAGAAGGTGGGCGGTCAGCTTTTTTCTAATGGGGAAATAGCAGAGCAGGCCGAGGTGATTTTCCTTGGGGTCAAGCCTCACCTGATTCAGTCCGTTTTGTCAGGCTTACAGGACCAGATTAGCCAGAATCCGTCTGCTATCTGGATTTCCATGGCAGCGGGAGTGACCATTGACAGCCTGGCAGAATTTGTGTCGGCAGATAAACTCACCCGTATCATGCCCAACACACCGGTCGCTATCGGCCAAGGCATGACGACCTATAGCTTGGTCAATCCAGAGCTCGCTCCGCTATTGGAACAAATCCTAGAAAAATCAGGCAAGGTTCAGCAGGTGCCAGAGAGCCTAATTGACGCAGCGACGGCTATCGCAGGCTGCGGTCCAGCCTTTGTCTATCAGATGATTGAGTCCTTGACGGATGCTGGTGTGCAAAACGGGCTGACGGCTCAAGATGCCAAGATTCTGGCGGCTCAGACCTTGGCTGGAACTGCTCAGATGGTCTTGAATAGCGACAAGCACCCAGCCCAGCTGAGACAGGAAGTGACCTCGCCAGGCGGCTCGACTATCGCAGGCGTGGTAGCTCTTGAAAAAGAAGGTTTCCGCTATGCTATTATTAAGGCAGTCGCCGCCGCCCTCAAAAAGACCAAGAAATTGGGGGAGAAATAAGAGGTAAGTGTAGAAAGATCAAAAAGAGTTCGTCAACAATTCCTCGTTTCAAGTTATAGAGCTGAAACAGTCTATCCCCAGACTGTTTCACTTTTCATAATCTCCTTAAAAACTTGGCTACTTGGTCAAGTTTTTTTGCAAATCAAAAAGCGAAGAAAATTATCCTCGCTGTGTTTTCTCTTTAATCCATTGACTGACATTGGACAGGGCCTTGCTTTGCTCTGCCTTGCGTTTTTGTTCGTGGACAAAATCTGCAAAGCTTTGCTTGACGCCGTCCTTTTGAACCTTATCCTGCAAATCATGCCATTTCTTTTTAAGGTTGCTGGAAGTCCGTTCGTAATAAATCTCTAAAATTTCTTCTTTTGATTTATAATTGCGATAGAAAGCGTTGCGAGAAACTCCCGCTTTACGAACCAATTCAGATACCGAAATTTGCTTGAGCTCCTTTTTCTCTAGGAGAAATAGCAGAGCAGTTTCTATTGATTCCTTAGTCAGTTGATTCGCTTCTTTATTTGATTGATAGAGGTTTTTCAAAGATTGGGGTGAAATTTTACGACCTGCCATAGTTTTCCTTTTCCGAGTGTCACATCTGAAAGAAAATGCTTTCAGATGGGGTAGTTTAATGATATAATTGTAAGTAAATAGAGATTTATTGTCAAATAAAAAAGTAAAATTGGAAATGAGAATATTATGTCAAAATGGAAAATTGTTGCAGATTCGGGCTGCGACTATCGTCAATTAGCTAATCTAGCTCCGGATACTGAATTTATTAGTGTGCCACTTACCATCCAGGTTGGAGAACAAGCATTTGTTGATGATGCAAGCTTGGATATTGATCACATGATGGAGGTGATGGAAGCATCTAAGTCTGCAGCTGGGTCGGCATGTCCAAGTCCGCAGGCTTATCAGGCAGCTTTTGAGGGAGCTGAGAACATTATCGTTGTGACGATTACAGGTGGGCTATCGGGTAGTTTTAATGCGGCACGTGTAGCTAGGGATATGTATATCGAAGAGCATCCGAATGTCAATATCCATTTGATAGATAGTTTGTCAGCCAGTGGGGAGATGGATTTACTTGTAGACGAAATCAATCGCTTAATTGGTTCAGGATTAGATTTTCCACAAGTAGTAGAAGCGATAACTCACTATCGGGAACACAGTAAGCTCCTCTTTGTTTTAGCGAAGGTTGATAATCTTGTTAAGAATGGAAGACTGAGCAAATTGGTAGGCACTGTCGTTGGTCTTCTCAATATCCGTATGGTTGGTGAGGCAAGCGCTGAAGGAAAATTAGAGTTGCTTCAAAAGGCGCGTGGCCATAAGAAATCTGTGACAGCGGCCTTTGAAGAAATGAAAAAAGCAGGCTATGATGGTGGTCGAATTGTCATGGCCCACCGCAACAATGCCAAGTTTTTCCAACAATTCTCAGAGTTGGTAAAAGCAAGTTTTCCAACGGCTGTTATTGACGAAGTTGCAACATCAGGTCTATGCAGTTTTTATGCTGAAGAAGGCGGACTTTTGATGGGCTATGAAGTGAAAGCGTGATTCACAGAGTAACAATTTTGGGATGTAATTTCCACTATAGAATAATCCCCCTCGTCTTTTAAGTTCGAGGGGGATTGTTTGTGTGAGACTATTAGATTTCATTCATTCAAATATCTTACGAATTGCTCCAGTTTATCTGCAAAATCTTGTTCAAAGAAGATCTGTAAGAAATCAGCTTTCTGTCCGCTGAAATAATAACATTTTCCAAACATGTGTTGGATGCTAGGTGAAAGAATCCCCTTGCTTAGCTGAAAAGTTATGCTCCCTTTGGAAATTCGATACGGGATGTTCAAATCGTATTTCTCTAAACAATCTTTTATTTTATTCCACTGAGCGTGATAAATGTGATGAAGATGCTGTGTGTTCCGTGCAAACATACCGTTATCAATGTAGAGCGAGAGAGCTTTTTGCATAATAAGATTGGTATCGTAGTCGATTAGACTCTTATGTTTGATGAAGGTATCACGTAGCTGATTAGGAAGGCTGATTGCACCGATTCGGAGGGCTGGAAAGAGTGTCGGTGTAAAAGATTTTATGTAGATGACACGATTATCTGTATCAAGATAGTGTAACGGTAGGCTATGACTAGAGTCGAAATCCGCCAAATAGTCATCCTCAATGATGTAGACATCGTATTGCTTTGCTAATTTTACGATGGCTGTTTTTGTTGCTATATCATAAGTTGAACCGAGAGGGTTGTGCAAGCGAGGAATTGTGTAGAAAAACTTAATTTTTCCAGTTTGGAAGATACTTTCTAATTCTTCTAGGTCAATTCCATCTAAATCCCGTTCAATTGTTTGATAGGGGATTCCTTGATGTCGAATGAGCTCTATCATTCGTGAGTAAGTAGGGTTCTCTATCAAGATTTCCGTTTTTCCAGCCAAGGTTTCCATTTGTGTGAGAATATATAGAGCTTGTTGACTACCAGCTGTGATAACCAGCTGGTCTTTTTTTGTATAGACATGATAGTCCATTAACAGACTTTGAACGGAGGAAATCAATTCTGCCAATCCCTCTTGCTGGTGATAGTAGTTGAATAGGTAATTTTCCCGCCCAATAAGACTTTCGTTTAGACAAATCCGAAAATCTTCATAGGGTAATTCTTGAAAGTCTGCAGGATTGAGCTCTACAGTATGGTCTTGGAAATCTCTATCTTCTAAGATATAATAACCGCTTTTTTCGACAGCGTAGATCTTATTTTGATACTTTAATTCCAACATAGCCTTTTGGACAGTGTCTTTGCTACAATGATATTGCTCGCTGAGTTGACGGATAGAAGGTAATTTCTCTCCACGTTTGAATCGGTGTTCCTCTATTCCAGTCAAAATATCTTGGATGATAACTTGATATTTTTTCATCTAGGCCCCCTTTTTTATAGACTATGTTACTAGCTAGTATATAGGAAAAGTTGCAGAAATACAATATATGAATAATGGGGTTGAGGCTCAGGAATTAAGCTGCTATATGATATAATTAAGTGATGAAAATAATTATACCTAATGCAAAAGAAGTAAATACAAATCTAGAGAATGCCTCGTTTTATCCCCTGTCTGATCGAAGCAAGCAGGTGCTGGACGCCATAAGTCAATTTGATGTAAAAAAGATGGCTGCCTTTTATAAATTGAATGAAGCAAAGGCTGAGTTAGAAGCTGATCGTTGGTATCGAATCAGGACAGGTCAAGCAAAAACCTATCCAGCCTGGCAGTTATATGATGGTCTCATGTATCGTTATATGGATAGGCGAGGTATAGATTCGAAAGAAGAAAATTACCTACGTGACCACGTTCGTGTTGCGACAGCCTTATACGGGTTGATTCATCCTTTTGAATTCATTTCACCTCACCGCTTAGATTTTCAAGGGAGCTTAAAGATAGGCAATCAATCTTTGAAACAGTACTGGCGACCGTATTATGACCAAGAAGTTGGTGATGATGAACTGATTCTCTCATTGGCTTCGTCAGAATTTGAGCAGGTGTTTTCTCCACAGATTCAGAAAAGATTAGTTAAAATTCTTTTCATGGAAGAAAAAGCAGGTCAGTTAAAAGTTCACTCGACTATATCAAAAAAAGGTAGAGGAAGATTGCTGTCCTGGTTGGCTAAGAACAATATTCAGAAATTATCGGACATTCAAGATTTTAAGGTGGATGGCTTTGAATATTGTACTGAAAAATCAACAGAGAATCAGCTGACTTTCATACGCTCAGTTAAATTATGAAAAAAAGAACAAGATATGAACAAGATAACGTTTTTCATCACTAATATGGCTACGTGGCTAGTAAAATATTGTTTTTTGTGATACAATAGGTGAGTTATAAGTAAAAGGAAGGTTGTTTATGAAGAAGAGAAGCAGATGGAGGAAATCGCCTAAACTTAAGTTGCTAAATTTTGCGCTTTGGGGGCTATATGCCATTATTCTATGTCTGTTCTTAGTGACTATGTATCGCTATAACATCCTAGATTTTCGGTATTTGAACTATATTGTAACAATCCTGTTGATAGGGGTTGCAGTATTGACTGGCTTGTTGATGTGGCGTAAGAAAGCGCGTGTCTTTACAGCACTCTTACTTATTTTTTCACTGGTCATCACTTCTGTCGGAATCTATGGAATGCAAGAAGTTGTAAAATTTTCAACACGACTAAATTCAAATTCGACATTTTCAGAATATGAAATGAGCATCCTCGTCCCAGCAAATAGTGAGATTACAGATGTTCGACAGGTCACTAATGTACTTGCTCCGGCTGAATACGATCAAGACAACATCACTGCTTTATTAAATAATATTTTCAAAATGGAGTCTACTCAATTAACTACAAGTCCGACGACCTCTTATCTAACAGCCTACCAAGCTATGCTAAATGGTGAGAGTCAAGCAATGATTTTCAACGGAGTTTTCACCAATATTTTAGAAAATGAGGATTCAGACTTCTCTTCAAAAGTGAGGAAAATATATAGTTTTAAGGTGACTCGGACTGTTGATACAGCTACTAAGCAGGTGAGTGGAGACAGTTTTAATATCTATATCAGCGGCATTGATACATATGGTCCAATTTCGTCTGTTTCGCGTTCAGATGTTAATATTATTATGACTATTAATCGTGCTACACATAAAATTTTATTGACAACTACTCCACGAGATTCTTATGTTGCTATCGCAGATGGTGGACAAAATCAATACGACAAATTAACTCATGCTGGTATTTATGGTGTCAATGCCTCTGTGCATACCTTGGAAAATCTTTATGGTATTGATATTAGCAACTATATTCGTCTCAACTTTACATCCTTCCTACAGTTGATTGATGTGGTTGGAGGTATCGATGTAGAAAACACCCAAGAGTTCACAAGTGGTGAGCATACTTTCCCGGTGGGAACAGTACACTTAGATGCAGAGCAAGCGCTAATCTTTGTTCGTGAGCGGTATTCGTTGGCTAATGGTGATAATGACCGTGGTAAAAACCAAGAAAAAGTCATTGCAGCACTTATAAAAAAATTGAGCTCACCAGAGAATTTACGTAATTATCAAGCTATTTTAAATAGTTTAGAAGGATCTATTCAAACGGATCTAAGTATTGAAACAATTATAGGCTTAGTTAATACGCAATTAGAAGCCGGCACACAGTTTACAGTGGAGTCACAAGCGCTAGTTGGAAATGGGCGAACAGATTTGCCTTCTTATGCTATGCCGGATTCACAACTTTATATGTTGGAAATAAACCAAGAAAGTTTGGAACAAACAAAGGCTGCTATTCAGTCAGTATTGGATGGAAATTAAAAAATAGGGAGAAAACATGAATAATCAAGAAATGAATGTAATCGAAATTGATATTTTACTCTTACTGAAAACGATTTGGAGAAAAAAAATCTTTATCCTTCTGCTGGGACTATTAGGTACAGGGTTAGCTTTTGCTTATAGTAGTTTTTTGGTAACGCCGCAATATGATTCGACGACTCGTATCTATGTAGTTGGGCAACATGCTGAAGCTGGCGCGGGATTGACAAATCAGGATTTACAAGCGGGGTCTTATTTGGTAAAAGACTATCAAGAAATCATCCTATCACAAGATGTACTGACACAGGTGGCTACAGAGTTGAATTTGAATGGAAACCTAAAAGAAAAGGTTACAGTTTCTATTCCTGTTGATACTCGTATTGTTTCTATCTCCGTGCGTGATGCGGACCCAAATGAAGCAGCTCGCATTGCAAATAGTCTCCGTACTTTCGCATCACAAAAAATCATCGAAGTTACAAAAGTGAGTGATGTGACAACACTTGAAGAGGCTGTCCCAGCAGAGGAGCCATCAACTCCTAATACCAAACGCAATATCTTGCTTGGTTTATTAGCCGGCAGTATCTTGGCAACAGGTCTCGTGTTGGTTATGGAAATTTTGGATGACCGTGTAAAACGTCCTCAGGATATCGAAGAGGTAATGGGATTGACATTGCTAGGTGTAGTGCCAGATTCGAAGAAATTGAAATAGGAGAAAAATATGGCGACATTAGAAATTGCACGTACTAAGAAAGAATTAGTAAATAAGACGGAAGAATATTTTAACGCTATCCGTACGAATATTCAACTCAGTGGGGAAGATATTAAAGTGGTTGGCATAACTTCTGTCCAATCAAATGAAGGAAAGAGTACAACAGCAGCCAGTCTTGCTATTGCCTATGCTCGTTCTGGCTACAAGACGGTCCTGGTTGATGCCGATATTCGAAACTCAGTGATGTCAGGTTTCTTTAAGCCAATTACGAAAATTACTGGTTTAACTGATTATTTAGCAGGAACTACTGATTTAT
Source organism: Streptococcus sp. 2018WUSS126 (assembly GCF_044427425.1). NCBI lineage: Bacteria > Bacillati > Bacillota > Bacilli > Lactobacillales > Streptococcaceae > Streptococcus > Streptococcus sp. 2018WUSS126. The sequence goes on from NZ_JAOTGB010000017.1 coordinate 35,666, forward strand.
CTCGAGGGCTATGTGAAACAAATATTCCGAATTTAACAGTTATCGAGTCTGGTAAAATATCACCAAACCCAACTGCCCTTCTACAAAGTAAGAATTTTGAGAACTTATTAGCTACTCTTCGTCGGTATTTTGACTATGTGATTGTTGACTGCCCCCCTCTAGGGATGGTAATTGATGCTGCAATTATTGCTCAGAAGTGTGATGCAATGGTTTTAGTAGCAGAGGCAGGAAATGTCAAACGTTCAGCCGTGAAAAAAGTAAAGGAACAGTTGGAGCAAACTGGAACACCGTTCTTAGGCGTTATCTTGAACAAGTATGATATTGCAACTGAGAAATATGGTGATTATGGAAATTATGGTAACTATGGAAATTACGGTAAAAAAGCTTGATTTTTATTATATGAGCTTTGATTAAGTAGGTGTTAGTATGATTGATGTTCATTCGCATATTATATTTGGTGTGGATGATGGTCCAAAGACAATTGAAGAGAGTCTAGATTTGATAGGAGAAGCTTATCGTCAGGGGGTTCGCTTCATAGTTGCTACTTCTCATAGACGAAAAGGGATGTTTGAAACTCCTGAGAAAATTATTATGACTAATTTTGTTCAAGTAAAAGAGAGAGTTAAAGTAGCTTATCCAGAAATGACTTTATGTTATGGAGCGGAACTTTACTATAATAAGGATATCCTAAGTAAACTCGAAAAAAAGGAAGTTCCAACTCTTAATGGAACGCGCTATATTCTCCTAGAATTTAGTAAGAATACTCCTTGGAAAGAAATCCAAGAGGCTGTGAATGAAGTAATGTTACTTGGACTGACTCCACTACTTGCCCATATAGAGCGTTATGATGCTCTGGCATTTCAGTCAGAGCGAGTAGAAGAGTTAATCGACAAGGGGTGTTATACTCAAATTAATAGCAACCATGTGTTAAAACCAGGTTTAATTGGTGATCGAGCAAAAGAGTTTAAGAAACGGGCACGGTACTTTTTAGAGCAGGATTTGGTGCACTGTGTGGCTAGTGATATGCATAATTTATCAAATAGACCTCCGTTTATGAGAGAGGCTTATAAGTTAATAACAGAGGGATTTGGGGAAGATAGAGCAAAAGCTTTATTGAAAAAGAACCCTCTTATGTTATTAAAAAACCAGGTGATTTAAGCTGGTTACTCTAGATTTTGGAGAAAAAAATGGATTTAGGAACTGTTACCGATAAACTGTTAGAGCGCAATAGCAAAAGATTGATACTTATATGCATGGATACTTTTCTTATTGTAGTGTCCATGAATTTGAGTAGACTGTTCTTGGATATTATTATTGACATTCCAGATAAACGTTTCATTCTTGCAGTTTTATTTGTATTGATATTCTATCTGATTATTTCAGTTAGATTAAAGGTTTTTTCGTTAATTACGAGGTATACCGGTTATCAGAGTTATGTAACAATAGGGTTGAGCTTGATATCTGCTTATTCATTATTTTTAATTATCTCAACGATTTTATGGCAGAGTTTTAGTTATCGCTTCATCTTAGTATCCTTATTTTTGTCATATGTATTACTCATTACCCCAAGGATTGTTTGGAAAGTCTTGCATGAGACACGAAAAAATGCTATTCGTAAGACGGATAGCTCACTGCGAATTTTGGTGGTAGGTGCTGGAGATGGTGGAAATATTTTTATCAATACCGTCGAAGATCGAAAATTGAATTTTGAAATTGTCGGCATAGTCGATCGTGATCCAAATAAACTTGGAACATTTATCCGTAACACCAAAGTTTTAGGAAACCGCAATGATATTCCACGCTTAGTAGAAGAATTGGCAGTTGATCAAGTAACGATTGCTATCCCTTCCTTAAATGGTAAGGAGCGAGAGAAGATTGTTGAAATCTGTAATACTACAGGAGTGACTGTCAATAATATGCCTAGTATTGAAGATATTATGGCGGGAAACATGTCTGTTAGTGCCTTTCAGGAAATTGACGTAGCAGATCTTCTTGGTCGACCAGAGGTTGTTTTGGATCAGGATGAGTTGAATCAGTTTTTCAAAGGAAAAACAATTCTTGTCACAGGAGCAGGCGGCTCGATTGGTTCAGAGTTATGTCGTCAAATTGCTAAGTTTACGCCTCAACGATTGTTGTTGCTTGGACATGGGGAAAATTCAATTTACCTCATTCATCGAGAGTTACTAGAGAAATATCGAGGTAAGATTGAGTTCGTCCCTCTCATCGCAGATATTCAAGACAGAGAGTTGATTTTTGGTATAATGTCTGAGTATCAACCTGATGTTGTTTATCATGCTGCAGCACATAAGCATGTTCCTCTAATGGAATATAATCCACATGAAGCAGTAAAGAATAATATTTTTGGAACCAAGAATGTGGCTGAAGCGGCTAAAGCAGCTAGGGTTGAAAAATTTGTAATGGTTTCGACCGATAAGGCAGTCAATCCACCAAATGTTATGGGGGCGACTAAGCGGGTAGCAGAAATGATTGTTACTGGCTTAAATGAAACAGGACAAACACAATTTGCTGCAGTAAGGTTCGGAAATGTTTTAGGTAGTCGTGGAAGTGTTGTTCCTCTATTTAAGGAACAAATCAAAAAAGGTGGTCCAGTTACCGTTACTGACTTTAGGATGACTCGTTACTTCATGACTATCCCAGAAGCCAGTCGTTTGGTTATCCAAGCAGGACATTTGGCAAAAGGCGGAGAAATCTTTGTCTTGGATATGGGTGAGCCTGTACAAATTCTGGAATTGGCAAGAAAAGTTATTCTGCTGAGTGGTCATACTGAGGAAGAAATTGGAATTGTTGAATCAGGTATTCGTCCTGGGGAAAAACTCTACGAGGAATTACTATCAACAGAAGAACGTATCAGCGAACAGATTTATGAAAAAATATTTGTAGGTCGCGTTACAAATAAACAATCGGACATTGTCAATTCATTTATCAATGGATTACTCCAAAAAGATAGAAATGAATTAAAAGATAAGTTGATTGAATTTGCTAAACAAGAATAAGAAAGTAAAAAAATATTTTTACTTTCCTAGAGTTTAAACGATGTTTAGGCTCTAGGATGGTTGAAATACTTAATGAATATAATATTGGAGAGTCGGTTCCAAGATATTTAAAATTTAGTAAATTTGCTTTACATTATTAGGAGACTATCGGCTTTTATGGATATGAATGAGTTGATATGAATGAGTTGATAAGAATAAAATTAAAAATGGAGATGAAAATGTATCCAATTTGTAAGCGCATTTTAGCAATCATTATTTCAGGAAGTGCTATTGTTATTCTAAGTCCAATCTTATTATTGATTGCATTGGCAATTAAATTAGATTCTAGAGGTCCAGTACTATTTAAACAAAAACGAGTTGGTAAGAATAAAAAACACTTCATGATTTATAAATTCCGCTCTATGTATGTAGATGCTCCAAGCGATATGCCAACCCATCTTTTGAAGGATCCTACAGCGATGATTACAAAAGTAGGAGCTTTTCTACGAAAGACTAGTCTCGATGAATTACCTCAGCTATTCAATATTTTCAAAGGAGAAATGGCCATTGTTGGTCCACGTCCAGCCCTATGGAATCAATACGATTTGATTGAGGAGCGAGATAAATATAGAGCAAATGACATTCGTCCAGGTCTGACTGGTTGGGCTCAAATTAATGGTCGTGACGAATTGGAAATAGAAGATAAGGCGCGCTTGGATGGTTACTATGTTCAAAATAGGAGTTTTGGCCTGGATGTGAAATGCTTCTTTGGAACGTTTCTCAGCGTTGCCAAGAGCGAAGGTGTTGTCGAAGGCGGAACAGGACAAAGGGAGAAATAAGGTGAAAAAAATTCTCATTACAGGAGCAGGGAGCTATATAGGAGAGAGTTTTCAAAGATTTAGTGAGGAGCATACAGATTTTGTCATTGCGGAATTAGATGTGAAAAATTCAAATTGGACAAAATTTGATTTTTCCACTTATGATGTAGTAGTTCATGTCGCAGGAATTGCGCATATTAATGAAAAAAAGATTTCTGAAAAAATATATGATGAGGTTAATCGAAAATTAGCACTAGATGTTGCGACTATAGCAAAAAAATCTGGTGTTGGGCATTTCATTTTTATGAGTTCAATGAGCGTCTATGGCCTCAATACGGGACACATTACAGGTAATACTATTCCGAACCCAAATACTAAATACGGTATATCAAAATGGAAAGCCGAGCTAGAACTACTTAAGTTGACTTCAGAAGATTTCATATTGTCAATTATTAGACCTCCAATGGTATACGGTAAAGAAAGTCGGGGTAATTTTTCTAAATTGCTTAAATTGGTTCAGCGTGTATCTATTTTTCCAAAAATTCAGAATCAGAGAAGTATGATTCATATTGTTAATTTATCAAATTTTATTTCGCTTGTTATTCAGAATAAAATAAACGGAATTTTATTTCCGCAGAATACAGAATATGTATCTACGGTGGAGATGGTCGAAATAATTTCAAATGTTCTAGGGAAATCGATTTACTTTGTAAAACTGCCTCTTAACAGTTCTTTGATCAATAGAGTACCGATTGTAAATAAGGTGTTTGGTTCATTAACCTACGATAAATCGATGTCCACTATTCAATCTTCAAGTGGAAAAAATATTGATTATTGCTTACGAAATTTTAAGGATAGTTTGAGGGAGTCTGTGCTTTGAAAAAAGATATTTTATTCTTGTGCCAATATTTCTATCCCGAGTATGTTACTTCTGCTCTTCTACCGTATCAGACAGCAAAAGAGCTGGTAGATAATAATATAAGTGTAGATGTACTGTGTGGTTATCCGAAAGAATACCATTCAAAAAATAATTCAACTGTTCCAAAGACAGAAGTAGCAGATGGAATAACTATTAAGCGTGTTAATTATTTACAATTAAACAGGGGAAACGCCTTATTTAGATTAATAAATTATTTTTCATTCGTTTTTTCTTGCTTTTTAAGATTCGCAACCCTTAGAAATTATAAGCTGATTTATGTATATTCAAATCCGCCAATACTACCCTTACTTACAGTGTTAGCTAATATGCTCTTCAAGACAAAATTTGTTTTTGTAGCTTATGATATATATCCAGATATTGCAATTAAAACAAATATACTATCTGAGAAAAATCCTATTAGTTTAATAACCAATTTAATCAGCGCACAAGTATTTCGTAGAGCAGAAAAGATTGTAGCATTGTCAAAAGAAATGAAAGAGTACCTTGTTACACAAAAACAAGTAGATGAAGACAAAATACAGGTTATACCTAATTGGGCTACTGAGAAAGAAAGGGAAGTTTTACCAAAGGATAATCCTTCTGAAGAAATCATAATATCGTATCTTGGAAATATGGGAATTCCTCAGGATTTTGATAGGATTGAAGAAATTATTTCAAATGAAGTCATCAGGACTTTACCGATTCAATTTATATTTGCTGGACATGGAAGTCGCAAAGATAAGCTGAAAGAATTTGTAGTGTCTAATAAATTATCTAATGTTATAGTGTACGATTATCTTCAAGGACAAGATTATGATGAGATTCTGCAAAAATCAGACTATCACATGCTTTCACTAAATTCTGATTTACAAGGTTTAGCGGTTCCTAGCAAGTTTTATTCCTACATTAACAATGAAAAACCAGTGATTGCACTTATACATGAGGGTAGCGATATTGCGAAAGATATTCAACGCTATGACTTAGGTTATGTCATTGCAAGGGGTGAGTTGATGGCTGCGGTTGAAGTCTTCACAAAACTTGTTCAGAGTGAGAAGGTACATAAAGTAAAACAACATAAGGTACATTTCTCGAAAGAAATCCAACTAGGAAAATATGTTAATCTGACACTAGAAATGTTGGATCAGGAAAAGAAAGTTTAAAAAAAGTTCTATTTGAGTATTGGTAGGATAAATTCGTTAACAAGCAGAGGCTACTCCATATGACTTTGTTAATGTTGACATTCCTTGCTTAAAAGGGGTGTTTGCTATGATGGGTATCGGGGAATCTATACTGACAAGAATTTCCGATTTAGTTTAATTAAGTAGAAGCAGAGCTGTGCAGGGTGGAACAATAATATTCTGAATATCCTCAAGTGAAGAAGAACCCTTTGTAGCAAATGCGCTGCATTATAGTGTAGCGTACTTCAATAGAGAGTGTTTATTGGATGAATTGGAGAAATGACATTAAAATAGTAAATAGTTTGAAGAATAGAGACTAAAATTATGAAAATTTTACAGATAAATACGGTAATCTCATATGGTTCTACGGGGATTATTTGTCAAAATATAGCGCGAGGTCTGATTGCGAACGGGCACGATTGTTTGACGGTATATGGACGTGGAAATGATGTTGAAGATATTCCTACAAAGAAAATTGGGAATAAGTTTGAGCAAGGACTTCATTATTTACGTAGTCATTTTTTGGATCAACATGGGTTAGGTTCTCGTTTTGCAACACGGCAGTTAATACAAATTATCAGAGATTACCAACCAAATGTTATTCATTTGCATAATATTCACGGTTATTATGTAAACTATAGGATTTTATTTGAAGAATTGCGCGCATTGGCTATTCCAGTTGTTTGGTTATTACATGATCAATGGGCAATTTCTGGAGGTGCGGCCTATATTGAGAATAATATCCAGATTGTGGATGGAAAGCCTATAAAGAGAGTTAGAACACAAGAAGAAAAGAAGCAGTACCCATCTGTAGCACGAATATCATTTAGTCGTTTTGAACAAAATATTCGTGATAAATATCAGGTTATTACTGCAATGACTAATTTGACTCTTGTAACACCTTCTTGTTGGTTGACTCGCTTTGTTGAAGATTCATTTCTTAAAAAATTTCAGGTGTTGACCATCTACAATGGTATGGATACAAGACAGTTTAGCGTTGATTTACCCAGTAAAACAGGAAAAATCAATATTTTAGGAGCGGCCAGTGTTTGGGATGAAAGAAAAGGACTGAAATATTTTTGTCAGCTAGCTGAAGACCTTGGTGATAATTTTCAGATTACACTGATAGGTGTCGATGATAGCACCTCCCTGCCATCCAATATTATAAAAGTTGGTAGACTAAACAGTTCTCAGATGGTTCACTATTATAATCAAGCGGATGTTTTTGTGAATCCGACATTGGGTGACAATTTTCCATCTGTTAATGTGGAGGCTCAATTATGCGGGACACCAGTTATCACCTTTGATACTGGTGGAAGTGGCGAGAGCATATGCAGGGAGACAGGGAAAGTCATAAAAAAAGGGGATTACAAACTTCTGTTACAAAGTTTGCTTTCTATAAAAAACAAGGATTATCAAACAGCCAAAACGACTCGAAAACATGCTGAGAAATTTAGCACAGATGTAATGGTTAATGAATATATAAAACTATTTAATTTGATTTATGAAGCTTAATAAAAATATGGAGAAATATTTTGATAGAAAGAAAAAATAGTGTTTTAGCCTTAATAACTTCTTATAATCCTGATGAAAGATTGGAGCAGTTAGTTTTATCTGTTTTGAAAGATCCAGTAGTTTCTAGGGTCTTGATATATGATAATAATAGTATGACAGGGAAGTTGGTACTACAAAAAATTAGAGATAACCTAGATCGTGTTATTGTTCACTATTCCTCTACCAATGATGGATTAGGAAGAGCTTTCAATACATTGATTAATGACTATTGGCTTGGAGAAAATTTTATCATTACTTTTGATCAAGATTCTAAGATACAGTCAAATTGCATTACTCAATTACAAAAAACACTAAGCATAGAGCATTTAAAAAATCCTAGAATAGTCTCAATTGGCCCAAGAATTCTTGCGGAGAATACAAAAGAAGAGAGGAAGGAAGGAAATCAAAAACTTAGGAGAAAAACAATCTTGATTACTTCCGGAAATTTATTTTTGTACGATGCTTACAAAGAGGTACTGGGGTTTGATGAAACATATTTTATAGATTGTTTAGATTATGAGTTTTGCTTAAGGCTAAGAAGTCATGGATATAAACTTATTCAAGACAGAAATATTTTTTTGTACCAAGATATTGGAGAAGAAAAGTTAGGGATACGAACACATTCAAATTTCAGGATGTATTATATGTTTAGAAATCATATTAGATTGACTAAAACATATTTTTTAAAATTCCCCATATATATAACGTTGGAGAATTTATTATTTTTAAACTATTTTAACAAATGGAGAAAGCATAATTCTAAGGAAGATGTGAGAATAATTATGCGAAAGGCAATTAAGGAGGCTTAGATGTATTTATCAATTTGTATACCATCATACAATAGACCAAATGAATTGAAACGATTAATTCAGAGTATAGACTGTCAGTTTTATGACTTAGAGATTTGTATTTGCGAAGATGCTTCACCGAAAAGAACACAAATTAGAGAAGTTATTAATTCATTACAGAAAGAAAGTTCTTTCCCAATAAATTATTATGAAAATAGTTCTAATCTAGGCTATGATAGAAACTTGAGAGAACTAATTTTAAAAGCAAAAGGTAAATGGATTATTTTTATGGGAGATGACGATGTCTTTATTCCAGGGGAACTTCAAAAATATATCAGCTTTTTAAAACAAAATGAAACAGTAGCATATGTACTAAGGTCGTATGAAAATGTGTATCTTGACGGAAGTTCAGAGAAATTCAGATATTTTGAAGAGGATTGTTTTTTCGATAAAGGAGAACAAGCTTATCTCACTTTATTTAGAAAGAGCACATTTATATCTGGATTCACTTTTCAACGTGAACTAGCCTTAGATACTTTAACAGAGCGATTTGATTCCACACTTTTATATCAGTTATATATTGTAGCAGAGCTAACACTAAATTATCCATCTGCTTACTACTCTACTCCCTTTACTAGAGCATATGAGGGAGGAGAATTTTATTTTGGATCCAGTGAAGTGGAAAAAGAGTTTTTCAAGCCTAATGTAATTGATGTAGAAGGTCAAATATATTTTATCTCCAGTTATTTTAAGATTACGAAATTTATTGATGAGAAATATAAGTTAGATTCTACCAGTCAAATAAAAAGAGAGATGTCGAAATATTCTTATCCGATTTTGGCATTTGTAAGGAATAGTGGTTTACATACATTTAGACAATTTAAAAAAGCATTAGAAGAAATAGGTTTAAATACGAGTGGCTTATTTTATGTTTACTACTATTCACTGCTCTTTTTAGGGACTAAGTTTACTAAAAAGATAATTATTTTGATAAAAAGAATATTGGGAAGGACTCCACAGCTATAATGAATTCAAAAGTCAAACAGCTCATGAGCACTACATTAATATTTGCAGTTGGAAATATTCTGGGTAAATTTTTTCAGTATTTACTACTAATATTGATTACTTATAAATTAACAACTACTGAATATGGAGCGGTTGACTTGATAACGCAAACTTACTCAATTTTATTTCCGGTAGTTGGTTTAGGAATGAGTGAAGCTATACTCAGGTTCTCTTTAAATAAGTACTATGATAATACCAAAATAATAAATACAGCTTTATCAATAAACTTTATTGGAATAATACTGTTCTCAATATTGGCATTGGTTGGAAACTTTATCATAGCAACTTCTCACAGGTATTGGTATGTAGTTCTTTTGACGATCGTACATGTTTTTTACTGGACTTTTCGCGAGTACACACGCGGTCTGGAAATGTACAAATCATATTCTTTTGGGGCTGTTTTTGGAACACTTATACAAGTTGGCTGTTGCTACCTATTTGTTTTTATATTGGATTTTGGATTAAATGGATATATTTACTCCATTATAATTTCAATTTTACTTGAGTTGATATTTTATATAGTTGTTACAAAATCATTTGAGATTATTAATTTAAAAAAAATAGATAGAAGCTACATGAAAGATTTACTATCATATAGCATTCCGTTAATTCCAAATTCAATTATGTGGTGGCTTACCTCATCCTCTGATCGATTTATCCTTACTTTTTTAGAAGGGGAGTCAGCAAATGGCGTATATGCGGTAGCAAGTAAGTTTCCTGCTATGTTAACGTTATTATCGACTTTTTTCATTCAATCTTGGCAAACTAGCTCAATTAAAGCAGTTAATGATGGAGACTCAAAACATTTCTTTAATTTGGTTTTTGAATACCTTATTATTTTCTTAGTTGCTGTAGGTACAATATTGATGTTTTCAAAACCAATCTTACTTTTTATGCTACCCCAAAATTACATAGAAGCTTATTATTATGTTCCAATATTAATAATTGCTGCAATCTTTAATATCTTACAAAGTTTTCTTACAAGTATTCTTATGGCAAACAATAAAACTAAGTCAATACTAACAACTACCTTTTTAACTACAATATTTAATATTTTGTTAAGTTTTATGCTGATAAATAACTACGGTATATATGGAGCGTGTATATCAACACTGGTTTCTTACGTATTGCTTACAGGATTACGATTAGCATTATTACGTGATAGTATTTCTTATAGAGTTTATTGGAAATATTTTTTTCCAATAATATTATTATTTTTACAAATGTTACTTGCGACAGGTCATGAAAATTCGATTTTTATGGTTATTATTGCAATGATTATTATAGGAACTTTGGGACATTCAGGAATAAAGTTAAGAAGAAAGTTAGGGAAGTATTGAAATGAAGGTTGTTTTTGATAATAGGGAATTTGGGATAAAATTAGTTTATCTTTTACTTACCTCTATTTTTATATCCGTAGCTTTTCTCTTCCCTCCATATACAAATGATTTATTAGCTATATTGTTAATAGTCACTAATCTATTTATGATATTTGTGACACGGAGAAATCAGATTAGTTTATTTATTTCTTTTATTATGATGTTTTTTAATCTGTCGATTTCTTTAAGCGATTATACATTTCATATAAATCAAATAACGTGGAATTCATTAGTCTATTATAATAATGGATATTACTATCGAGAAGCTTTAATTATGCTACTTGTTTTCAATATTATTTTTTTATTAACGATTAATACAGAAGAGTATAGATATAAACCAATATTTGTACAGAAAAAAAGTCCAGTATTATTTTGGATATTCTACTTAATTGTTATTCTAATATTGATATTCGGTATCAATAGAAGTGCGGCTGGAATAGGTTACGAGGTTCGTATAACTCCAATATTTGAGTATTCAATAATTTTCTTTTTGATGTGCTATATATTTTCTAATAAAACCAGTAAATTTCATTCAGGCTTAATTATTATATTAGCAATACTGTTTATTATTCAAGATGCACTATATGGAGGGAGGATTACCTCAATTCAATTATTTATTTTTTTAGGGTTTAATTATTTTTCTAATGTTATTAATATAAGAAATTTGACTTTCTTCTTCATTTTTGCAATATTAATTTTTACATTTATTGGACGTCTCAGAGGAGGAGATGATGTTAGTTTAGTGTCAATACTTGAAGGTTTTATAAATGATACTGCACCTTTTGCGTATGGCTCTTCAACAACGCATCTATTTGCAGCAGATCAGACTAGCTGGAGTACAAGAATGATGAGTTTACTCTATTTTATCCTGTCTTTTGTATTTCCTTTATCAAACGATGCAAATGTTTTATCAAATGTTACTATGTATTCTCAAAGATTTCATATAAATATTGGAGGAGGAATCATTTTTTCACACTTATATTTTTGGGGAGGCTATCCGTTATTAATATTGTTTACTATTATTTTTAACAGATTTTTAAATAAAAGAGAACAAAGTATAGGGAATCTTGATAGAGGAATGTTACTATTGTTAGTAAGCTATTTTCCAAGAATATACTTATATAGTCCTAAAACTGGTTTGAGAGCAGCATTGGTTTTATTTCCTCTTTTGTGGCTGATATTTAGTAAACTTGATATAAATATTGGACATAAAAATAACCCAATCTATACAAATGAGCAAAATCAAAGAAGGTAGAGGAGAAAAAATGTCATTATTTTCAGGAAAAACACTATTAATTACAGGTGGAACAGGTTCTTTCGGGAATGCTGTGTTAAATCGCTTTTTGGCGACAGATATTGCAGAAATTCGTGTTTTTTCTCGCGATGAGAAAAAACAGGATGATATGCGCCATGAATTTCAGGCTAAAATGCCCGAAGTTGCACATAAAATTAGTTTCTACTTGGGAGATGTCCGTGATTTGCAATCGGTTAAAAATGCCATGCACGATGTGGACTACGTATTTCATGCGGCTGCTTTGAAGCAGGTGCCATCTTGTGAATTTTTCCCTATTGAAGCAGTGAAGACAAATGTGATTGGAACGGAGAATGTGCTGACAGCGGCTATTGACGCAGGTGTTGAAAGTGTTATCTGTTTGTCAACGGACAAAGCTGCATATCCAGTGAATGCTATGGGAACTTCTAAAGCGATGATGGAAAAAGTTGTTGTGGCTAAGAGTCGAACAACTACAAAAACGAAAATCTGTTGTACTCGTTATGGAAATGTTATGTGTTCACGTGGTTCCGTTATTCCTCTCTGGATTGATCAGATTAAATCAGGTCAGTCACTGACAATCACAGATGGTAGCATGACACGTTTTATCATGAGCCTGGAAGAAGCTGTGGATTTGGTCCTTTTTGCTTTTGAAAATGGGGAACCAGGAGATATTCTTGTTCAGAAGGCTCCTGCTTGTACGATTCAAACACAAGCAGAAGCAGTGTGTGAGTTGTTTGGAGGAGATAAAGAAGCGATTCGTGTCATTGGGGTTCGTCATGGGGAAAAAATGTATGAAACCTTATTGACAAATGAAGAATGCGCCAATGCAATTGATTTAGGTGATTTCTATCGAGTTCCTTGCGACAATCGCAATTTGAATTATGATAAATATTTCAATCAAGGAGATGTTGATCGTAATCCACTGACAGAATTTAATAGCAATAATACAGAGTTGTTATCAGTAGAACAAACCAAGGAAAAAATTGCTTCCCTGGCCTACATTCAAGAAGAAATGGCAAAGTTAGGAAAATAGGAATGACAAAATATACAGAAGTAAATTGGAAAAACAATGGCAAGTTAAAACTCTTGATTATTGTTGGAACTCGGCCAGAAATCATTCGCCTATCAGAGGTTATTAAGAAAACTCGTCGTTATTTTGATGTAGTTCTAGCCCATACTGGTCAAAACTATGATTACAATTTAAATGGTATTTTCTTTCACGATTTGAATTTGGAAGATCCAGAGGTCTATCTGAATGCGGTAGGTAGTGATTTGGGTGAGACCATGGGAAATATTATTGCAGAAAGCTATAAGCTAATGGTTGCGATTCAACCAGATGCAGTACTTGTTCTAGGTGATACCAACTCTTGTCTTTCTGTTATTGGTGCTAAACGCCTGCATATTCCTATCTTCCACATGGAAGCTGGAAACAGAAGTAAGGATGAGTGTTTACCTGAAGAGACCAATCGCCGTATCGTAGATATTATTTCTGATGTCAATATGGCTTACTCTGAGCATGCCCGTCGTTATCTGGCTGACAATGGCTTACCTAAGGAGAGAACCTATGTAACAGGTTCGCCGATGGCTGAGGTTTTGAGGGTGAATTTAGAAAAAATTGAGTCTTCGGATATCCATCAGCGTTTGGGTCTTGAAAAAGGGCGCTATATTCTGTTGTCTGCGCACCGTGAAGAAAATATTGATACCGACAAGAACTTCATCAGTTTGTTCACTGCTGTAAATAAGATGGCTGAGAAATACGATATGCCAATTCTGTATTCTTGCCATCCACGCAGTAAAAACAAGCTGGAATCATCAGGTTTTGTTTTGGATAAACGTGTTATCCAGCATGAGCCGTTAGGATTCCATGACTATAATTGTTTACAGATGAATGCTTATGCTGTCGTTTCTGATTCAGGAACTCTACCAGAAGAATCGAGTTTCTTAACTTCAGTTGGCAAGCCTTTCCCGGCAGTTTGTATTCGGACCAGTACAGAGCGCCCAGAAGCCTTAGATAAGGCAGATTTCATCCTTTCTGGAATTGATGAAATTGGTCTTCTGCAGGCAGTTGATGTGGCTGTAGCTATGAATGAGCACAAACATTTAGGGTTGCCAGTACCTGATTATGTGGATGAAAATGTTTCAGATAAGGTTGTAAAAATCATTCAGTCCTACACTAGCATCGTCAATAAGATGGTTTGGCGCAAATACTAAGGAGACTTCCTATGAAAATTTTAGTAACGGGCGCAAAGGGAATGGTTGGAACAGCATTGGTAAATCACTTGAAGACGATTCAAAGTGGAAAAAACAGAACGCGACCCAATATCCATATCCAGTCCATTTTTGAATATGATATAGACTCGACGATTGAGGAATTAGAGCAATATTGCCAAGAGGCGGACTTTGTTTTTAATCTTGCGGGTGTGAATCGTCCAGAGAATATCGAAGAATTTATGCAGGGCAATTTTGGCTTTACCAGCCAGCTATTGGAACAGCTCAAAAAGTACAATAGTAAGGCCCCTATCATGTTATCTTCTTCTATCCAGGCAACCTTAATTGGGCGCTATGCTGAGGGAGAATATGGGAAAAGCAAGCTGGCAGGAGAGGAATTATTCTTTCAACATGGCCAGGAACAGGGAGTAAAAGTAGCAGTTTACCGTTTCCCAAATTTGATGGGGCATTCCAGACCCAATTATAATTCGGCTGTATCAACATTTTGTTGGGCGATTGCTAATGATCAACCTTATTCTGTTTCAGATCCCAAGGCGGAAGTCGAACTGCTCTACATTGATGATTTAGTAGATGGTATGTTGGATTTGTTGGAGGGCAAGGAAGTTTATTGTAACTATGAGGGGCTAACTCCAGTTGAGGATACTAATGGCAAATATGCTTGGATTCCAACCACTCATCGTGTTACCTTGGGAGAAATTATTGCTCTCTTGCAATCCTTCAAGCAACAACCATTGACTTTAATGATGCCTAAGATACCAGCCGATTCCTTTGCGAAAAAACTATTTTCACTCTATCTGACTTACTTGCCGACAGAAAAGTTCAAGTATGGTCTAAAAATGAATGTGGATGATAGAGGTTCTTTCACGGAGTTGTTACACACAGCTGATTGTGGTCAGGTTAGTATCAATATTAGCAAGCCAGGTATTACCAAGGGGCAACATTGGCACAGTAGCAAGTGGGAGCAATTTATAGTAGTTAGTGGCAGAGGTCTGATTCAGCAGAGAAATATTGTCACAGGTGAATTTGTGGAATTTGAAGTATCTGGAGACACTATTGAATCCATTTACATGATTCCTGGTTGGACTCATAATATTATTAATCTATCAGATACAGAAAATTTAGTTACAGTCATGACCTGTAATGAGATTTTTGATCCAAATCGACCAGATACCTTTTTTGAAGAAGTTTAATAAAGTGACAGTTTTCTTGAATATATAGTAAAATTCTCCTAATTATGGAACATAACTACGATTAATAATTTCTATGTGGTGTTTGGAATAGTTCTTTTCCAACTCTTTATCAAGAATGATATGTTTTGGTAGTCTGGAATGTTTTCAGAATAAGTATTGAAGAATCAGCTAGAATATGAGGGTTAATTGTATTTTTTGAAGTTTTACTATAATCACAATTGTTATTTTTAATGGATTCATTTTATATCTTAGATAGGCAAGGGTTGTGGAGATGTTTTAAGAGTAGCACTGATAAATGGTTGCATATTTTGTAACCGCCCAATAACGGAGTATATTGAAAAACGTTCCAAAGCATAAAACTCTGGAACGTTTTTAATGGTAACTGCCTAATAACAAGGCATCTATCCAATCACTCCCTCCTCCAGTATACTGTTATAAAAAACAAAACTGGAGGATTTTTTATGTCACACCCCATCGTCCCATTGACTGTTCCCCAATCTCGCCACTTTGAGAAGAAAGGCAGAAATGATATTCTGATAAAAATTCGTCTCAGAAAAGTGGAAGTCACATTCTTTCACTCTATCAACTAAGAAATATTAGAAACAATCTTGGAGAAGGTACTGTTCTATGACAATCCGTCTCAGTGATTTAGGTCAAGTCTACTTGGTTTGCGGTTACTTATGTACGAAGTAGTGGTGTGATTTGGTTAAGAGGATTATGCTCACTTAGAATTTCTACCTGCTTGCTTTGAGAGACATGAGTGTAGATTTGTGTCACATTGATGTTACTGTGACCCAGTAAATGTTGTATTTGTCGAATATCAACACCATTATCAAGTAACATAGTTGCAAAACTATGTCGAAACATATGTGGAGTGATATGTTTTTTCAGTTGTAGCGAGTGAGAAATATTTTTCAGAATTAAGCGCACACTTTGTTCTTTAAGATGATCATCGTTTCTCACACCGGTAAATAGATAGCTAGAATGACTGCAATGATGCGTTATATAGTCCTCAAGTAATGAAAATGTTTCATCGTTTCCAATATAGAGTAATCGCTCTTTCTTTCCTTTTCCGAGTATATGAATGGTTCTATTTTCCAAATTGATATTATCAAGCTTTAAACTACATAATTCAGAGATGCGTAGCCCAGTTGATAAAAGTAGCGAGATAAGGAGTAGATTTCGCATAGCTTTCCGCTTAGAATGCTTATTTTTAGAATTTTCTATTTGTTGGTGGGCGAAACAATATATTTTTTGTAAATCTTTCAAGGAAATCGTTTTAGGAAGCTTTTTCTCTTCCTTGTAGTGGAGTCGAAGCTGATGGAAGGGATTTTTTGAAATTAGTTTTTCTTCTTCCAGAAATTTATAGTATGATTTAAGACTAGCAATCTTACGTTTTAGCGTGCTAGTCTTTTTTATATGTTGGTTGAGAAAAGTAAGATAGGACCTAATATCATTGGTCCCAAAGTTATAATACTGATGTAAATCAGATTTGTATGCTCGGATAGTATGAGAACTAAGTCGTCTTTGAATAGCACAAAAGTCAAGATATCTCTGGATAGTGTCGTAATTCATAATATAATCTCCTTAATATGTCGTAATAAAGCTATTATATACGATAATTTATCAATTTACTAATGATAATAAATTGTTATCGGTAGGAGAAAGTTATGAGTACATTACATAAATTTGAACAATTATATAATGAAGCAGTATTTAAATACCAGCATCAACTTCCTCTGTGTGCTGCTGAGAATGTTGTATCACCTTTTTCTAAAATTATGCTTTCTTCATCACTACAAGAAAAATATCTTTTAGGAGCAAGTTCGAACTATTACGAAAATAATTTTTTAGGAAGCGAGAAACTTTTTGAATTTAATATCTTATTAAATCAACTATGCCTTGAATTATATGGTGCAAAATATGCTGATGCACGTACATTATCTGGGATTAACGCTGTTACCTCATTATTGATGTCATTGTTTGAAATAGGGGATACTGTGTACATTTCAAGTGATGAATATGGAGGACACACCTCAATAAAGAAAATATGTCGGCGATTAGGGATAAAGACAAAATATATTCCTTATGACTACAATAAGTTGGATATTGATTATGATCAATTAAACAAAGCGCTGACAAAAGAAAATGTAAAAGGAATTTTGATTTGTCTCTCTGACATACTCTTTCAACCTCAATTAGAAAAGATTGATTTACCTAAAGACTGTATACTATTGTATGACGCAACTCAAACCTTAGGTTTGATTGCAGGAAAAGAAAATAAAAATCCTTTTGATTATTTCAATAGTAGCGACAACAATTTTATTATGTTTGGTGCTGCACATAAAACTCTTCCTGGAGCAACATGTGGTCTTATCCTGACAAATAATCCCAATTTACTCCAAAAGTATGAAAACATCAATCCAGACTATTTAAGAAATACTCACTTCCATCATATCCTTAGTTTAATCACAACTTTAATTGAGTTTGAAAGATTTGGTCAAGCTTATTCTCAAAATATTCAATACATGGTTAAAAGACTTTCTAAAAAGTTACTACAGAATGGATTTAGCCTCATTAGTGGTGAACGATATTCTGAAACTCATCAAATATGGCTCTCTTTTCCTAATAAAATTGAATTAAATACTTTTTTTGAGGCATGTTGTCACTATGGAATTTCTGTGACAAAACGGGAAAAGAAAGTTTATAATGACTTTGGAATTAGGATTGGATTACAGGAAATCGCGCGTTATAATTGGGAAATAGATATTATTGATACCATAACCAATATACTTACTGCAATCAAAAATAACATGCCTAGCGAAGAAATCACTAAGCATGTTGATAGCTTTTTAAATACAAAGCGAACTTTAAACTATACTTTTTCAGAAGCGCAGGTTAATCAATTCAAGCAAAATTTACATGACTGTTAGAGGTATAAAACAAGAATGTTGTTCCGATAGACTTTTGGCAATATTAGCTGTATCAAAATACTCTAACTGATTAGCGTATTTAGAAAGTTTTGCAAGCATGTCATAATCATGTGTAAGATAAGAATAAACTAGTTGGAATTGCACTTTATTCAGCATAGACTCTGTTTGAGTTGCTCGAAGAATAAAATTCAAATCTTTCTGTTTAACTTTTGAATGCTGTTTCTTTAATAATATCTTTCCAATTGTGGCACTGTGATATAAATTGGTATCTCCAACATTTTTTGAAAATGCAATAGCTTTTTCATAGAAATCATAACTCGTTTTGTAGTTCTGTTTGGAAGGATGTAAATAGAAACTTTCACGGTATAGTTCCCCAGCTTCAAAATAATAATCATATAAAATTCTTAATTTACTATTCTCCAGGCTCTTAATATTTTTTATTAAGAGTCTTTCTGCTTTTTCTAAATCATTGCAATATTTACGATAAAAAATAATATAATGTCTCTGAGCGAATAATAATATCTCACTACTAGGATGTAAACTATCTATCTTATTTTTCATCTCTTCAAACTTTCTTTTTAAGTGATTTTTTCCTTGAAACATATCAATTGAAAAAGCTGAATATAACGAACGAATTTTATAATAAATATCTTGACTATTATCAGAAAGTTTACGAAATTCCTTAGAGGTTTGACTTAAATCATTACCGATATGTCTTTTACAGTGTAAGATTAAATAGTTACAGCGTTCTTGTTGTATTGAGGAGAGTGTACTAGTTGCCATTAGTACTTCTAAATTATCAATAGCCTCTTGAAATGAATTGGTTAAGTGTAATAGATCACAATAATTTATCTTATAAGGAATCGCTTCTGTCTGGATATTTCTATAAACTAGTCCACTATCAAAAATATTGCTTCTAGTTATTTTAGTAATCATATCATTTGCATAGTTGTAATCTCCTATTTTTAATAAAGAAGAAATAAAGCAATCAAAAAAACAATCAATAATTTTATCAAAATCAAAAAAAGGTTGAATATCGTTTCGTAAAATTATCTCTCCCAAATATAGCAAATATTGGTATTCTCCATCGTTGTACAACTGTTTTAATATTTGAATAAAGTCGGAATAATCATTTTTTATTTCGACAGGCACTCGTAGTGACAATTCTAAAAAGTTTTCAAGCCTGTGTATTTTATAGTATTCTAGTAATTTTACGAATACATTTTCATTCTTTAAGTGCAATAGGTACTGCTCAGCAATGAGTGAGTTTAATTCAATATTCTTTGTAGTTTGTTCAAATTGAATCAACCCTTTTGATGACAAGGATATTATTAGACCAATATCAAAAGAGGAGAAAAGTCTTTCTGTAAGATCATAATATAGAACTCTATTCAAAGCAATTGACTGCAAGACATCTTTCTCTGCGGCAGAACAATTTGCTAATTGAAATGATATGACATCCATGAGTTCATAGTTAATCGATTGACTATTCGTTTTAAAAAGATGATCTACATATACAGGGATACCTTGAGTTAAGGTAAAGACTCTTGAAAGATTATCTTCATCTATATCCAATCTGCGTAACTCTGCTAGCTCGGCAACTTGTTCGGCATCAAAATTCTTTATTTCTATTTGAGAAGATTGCTTAGGATTAATATAGTTTAATCCCATTATAATCTTATATCGATTGTGAATGTTATCTAGAAAAAAATTAATTATATCGGCATATTGTGCTGGTGCAATATTATCTAGGATAATCAAGCATTTTTTACGACCAAGGAGACTTTTCAGCCAATTATAAAAATCAAATGGATTGGTTATTTTTATCTCTGTTATTCTTTCCAGTTCTTCAAATAAATTTTTCTTTTCTAAATCAATATACAATGAAAATTGAAGAAATTTTTCATTTTTATCGATTATACTATCATGTAGTTTTTTTAGTATAATTGTCTTGCCACGCCCTAGAGCACCATATACAATTGTCATTTTTTGTTCTTTAACAAGTTCTTGAATAATTTCTTGGATTTCCAATTCTCGCTTTAAATAATATCTATCCTGTATGTATTGCTTTTTCTTGAAAATTTCCTGGCGTTTTTTATATTTTTGTAAACATTTTTGTGGAATCTTGAATAGGAATAACATGACCGATAATATAATTGATAAAATTATTGGTATGAAAATTTGATAAAAATTGGAATATTGGGCTAAAAAATCTTCTATTTTTTGCAACAATTCATTTCTCCTACCGATAACAATTTATTATCATTAGTATACCATAATCTACATTTGTTTTATAGATTTTATTAAAATTTTTATAGTAAATATTTTTAATTTTTTGTTTTCCAAAATGTAATAGAGATTGATTTTTTACAAGTAATTGTCATAAAAATCAGAAAATATTTTATAAATATGATAAAATAGTAGTGATACTAGTTTGAGGTAAGGATATGAAATTAAGAAGAAGCGTAGAAAAACTACAGGGAACGATTCGTGTCCCAGGAGATAAATCAATTAGTCATCGCTCTATTATTTTTGGTTCCCTTGCAAAAGGTGTTACCCGTGTCCACGATATTTTACGTGGGGAAGATGTCTTGTCAACCATGCAGATCTTTCGTGATTTGGGTGTAAAAATTGAAGACAATGGTGATATTGTTGAAGTACACGGTGTTGGCTTTGATGGTCTTCAAGCACCCAAAAATGATTTGGATATGGGAAATTCTGGAACCTCGATTCGTTTGATTTCAGGCGTTTTAGCAGGTCAAGATTTTGAAGCGACTATGTTTGGTGATGATTCCTTATCCAAACGTCCTATGGACCGAGTAACTATTCCACTCAGTCAAATGGGAGTAGAGATTTCTGGACAAACTGAACGTGACCTACCTCCGTTGACCATCAAAGGGAATAAGAATTTAAAACCAATTCGCTACCAACTCCCTGTAGCCTCTGCCCAAGTAAAATCAGCTTTGATTTTTGCTGCCTTGCAGGCTGAGGGAGAGTCGGTCATCGTAGAAAAAGAGTTGACTCGAAACCATACAGAAGATATGATTGTCCAGTTTGGTGGACAGTTGGAAGTCAATGGCAAGGAAATCCGCATCCAAGGTGGTCAGGAGTTTATTGCCCAAGAGATTACCGTTCCAGGAGATATTTCAAGTGCTGCCTTTTGGTTGGTTGCTGGCTTAATCGTACCAGGTTCAAAAATTATCCTTGAAAATGTGGGAATCAATGAAACTCGGACTGGTATCTTAGATGTCATTAAAGCTATGGGCGGTAAAATGACTCTTTCTAACATAGATGAACTTGCAAAATCTGCTACCATTACAGTTGAAACGTCGGAATTGAAGGCTACGGAGATTGCAGGCGAATTGATTCCTCGTTTGATTGATGAGTTGCCAATTATTACCTTACTAGCGACTCAAGCACATGGAACAACGATTATTCGTGATGCTGAGGAGTTGAAAGTTAAAGAAACGGATCGTATTCAGGTTGTTGCAGATGCTCTAAATAGTATGGGAGCAACTATTGAACCAACAGAAGATGGTATGATTATTCACGGACCAACTGCTTTACATGGTGCTGAAATCAATACATTTGGTGACCACCGTATCGGTATGATGACTGCCATTGCCGCCTTGTTGGCCAAAGATGGAGAAGTTGTATTGGAAAGAGCAGAAGCTATCAATACTAGCTATCCTGCCTTCTTTGAACACTTAAATAGTTTGATGGATTAGGAGAACGTATGCCAATCGTTTTACTTGGATTTATGGGAGTTGGAAAAACAACAACAGCACATTTGTTAAATCTCCCCGTTTACGATATGGACCATATCATTGAAGAACGGATTGGTATGCCTATTGCTGACTATTTCAATCTTGAAGGAGAGGCTTCGTTTAGACAACTGGAGACAGAGGTGTTGAAAGAATTGCTGGACTTACCTAGTAATTGTATCGTGTCAACTGGTGGTGGTGTGATTAAATCTGAAGTAAACAGGGAATTGCTGTTGGCAAATAGGGAGGACAATGTACTTCTTACTGCCTCCTTTGAAGTTTCCTATCAGAGAATTCGTAAGGATAGACAATCGCAAAGACCTCTCTTTTTACAGTGTAGTAAGGAAGAGTTTGAAGCCCTCTATCGTGAACGAATGGCACTTTATCAAGGTTTAGCCGATACTGTAATTGATACAGATAAACTGAATCCAGAACAAGTAGCAAGGAAAATTTTATGCAAGTAGCCTATCTAGGACCTCGTGGTTCTTTTACACATCAAGTGGCCCAGCAGGCCTTTCCGACTGCGGATTTGCAGGCTTTTGAAACGATTACAGAGGTTATCAAGGCCTACGAAACGGGGGAAGTTACCTATTCCGTTATTCCAGTAGAGAACTCGATTGAAGGTAGTGTTCATGAAACGATTGACTATCTCTTTCATCAGGCGGAGATTCATGCGGTTGCAGAGATTGTTCAACCGATTGCCCAACAACTGTTAGCCACGAGTGCCGATAAGGCTGTAGAGGTTATCTATTCTCATCCGCAGGCAATTGCTCAGGGGAAGAAATATATTCAGGAACATTTTCGTCAGGCTCGTATTGAAATAACAGCTAGTACAGCCTATGCTGCTCGCTTTGTGGCAGAACACCCTGAACAACCATTCGCGGCAATTGCTCCGCAAGCGGCAGCAGTTGAATATGGACTGGAAGTAATTGCGCAAGACATCCAGGAAATCAGTGAGAATTTTACACGCTTTTGGATTTTGGGGGATAAGGCTCCGTCTATTGCCCTGGAACAAGTAGCTAAAAAAGTCAGTCTTGCACTGACGTTGCCAGATAACCTGCCAGGAGCCTTGTATAAGGCCATGTCTGTTTTCTCATGGAGAGGAATCAGCTTAACAAAAATAGAAAGCCGACCCCTGAAAACGGCTTTGGGTGAGTATTTTTTCATACTGGATCTTGACAATCAGTCTGAGGAATTATTAGCCTATTCTCAAAAAGAATTGACTAGTTTAGACATAACCTATAAAGTACTAGGGAATTACCTGGTCTATATGACCAGCTAGGATGAAGACAGATGAATAAAAACAATAATATCCTAACCCATCATGAACAATTGAGGTTAGATTATTTGCAAAAAAATATCCACTACTTAAATGACAAAGAAAGTCGTGAGTTGGATTATCTATTATATAAAAAAGAGCTGAGAGAACGGCATGGAAGTCCAAGGCAATCTCTACGTAGCTTCACACCAACGGCTTACGAAGATGACTTCGAGGAAGATTATTTTGAAGAGGATGATGAGCAAGAGGAACTGTTGCCTCGCTATCCTGAACGTAAATCCAGAAAAACAAGACAAGCCAAACCTCAACGGTTTCAGTCTCCTCGTATCGAGCCCAAAGCGAAAGTACCTAAACCTAAAAAAGCTCGTAAAAAGGGTGGTTTCAAGCGCTTTATTGGTTTCGTATTGCTTGCTATAGCGCTAGTGATTGTAGCGATGGGCTATAGTTTTTTCAAAGGTATGAATAGCGTGAGTGAGAAGCCAGTAGCTGAGGTCTTCAACGGCGTAGATACATCGAATGGGACAAATATTTTAATTTTGGGAACAGACGGTCGTGTTGGCGAAAGTTCAGGTGAAACTCGAACGGATACCATCATGGTTCTAAATGTGAATAACACGGATAACAAAATCAAACTTGTTAGCTTTATGCGGGATACCTTGGTGGATATTGAGGGATATGAATATAAACTCAATACTGCCTATACTTTGGGAGAACAGGATAATCAGCAAGGGGCTGAAGAAGTTCGGAAGGCGTTGAAGAATAATTTTGACATCGATGTCAAGTACTATGCGATGGTGGATTTTGCAACCTTTGCGACGACGATTGATACACTTTTCCCTGAGGGCGTAACGATTGATGCACAGTTTTCAACTATTAATGGTGAAGTCGTTAGCTCAGTAGAAGTGCCGAATGATTTACAGCTGGAAGAAAATGCTCCTGCTTATCAAACGATTCAGGTCGGTGTACAGCAGATGGATGGTAAGACCTTGCTTAACTACGCGCGCTATCGTTCGGATGATGAAGGTGATTTTGGTCGTACGAGACGTCAACAGGAAGTGTTATCTGCTGTTATGACACAGGCTAAAAATCCAATGAAACTATTCTCTGGCTCCGAAGCTATAGGTAAGGTTGTGGCGATGACTCCAACAACAGTGCCACAAAGCTTTATGTGGCTACAGGGACCAGGCCTTCTATTGGATGCGGCAAATGGTATCGAACGTGTTACAATCCCAGAAAATGGAGACTGGATTGACGACTATGATATGTATGGTGGTATGGCTCTTCGTGTTGATTTTGAAAAATACCAGCAGCGCTTGGCTGAGTTAGGCTTGCGTTAAGAAATATGGTATACTAGAAGTGACTTCGGTCACTTTTTTAGTGGTCCCAAAATAGAAAGTAGAATTATGTTAAAGAAAAACGATATTGTCGAAGTAGAAGTAGTAGATTTGACACATGAGGGTCAGGGTGTGGCAAAAATTGATGGTTTTGTCTTCTTTGTAGACAATGCTCTTCCAGGCGAGAAAATTTCCATGCGCATCTTAAAACTTAAGAAAAATATTGGATTTGGTAAGGTGGAGCAATGGCAGAGCTTCTCACCAGACCGTAATCAGGACTTGGATTTGACCTATCTAAGAACAGGTATTGCTGACTTGGGGCATCTCACTTATCCAGCCCAACTAGCTTTTAAGAAAAAACAAGTTGAGAATAATCTACGTAAGATTGCAGGTCTGCCAGAAATAGCAGTAGCAGATACTTTGGGAATGGACAATCCTCTTGCTTATCGCAATAAGGCAGCTGTTCCTGTTCGTCGTGTGAATGGGCAGTTAGAAACAGGATTCTTCCGAAAAAATTCACATGATTTAGTTCCGATTGAGGATTTTTACATTCAACATAAGGAAATTGATGCCTTGGTTCTAGCGATACGTGACCTGTTGAGAAAATTAGACTTGAAGCCTTACGATGAGAAAGAACAGACAGGACTTGTGAGAAATATTGTTGTTCGCCGTGGTCATTATTCAGGTCAGTTGATGCTAGTTTTAGTTACGACTCGTCCGAAGATTTTCCGTGTTGAAACCCTTGTTGAGCGTTTGACAAGCCAATTTCCAAATCTTGTTTCTATCGTTCAGAATATTAATGACCAGAATACCAATGCTATATTCGGTCAAGAATTCCGTCTTTTGCATGGCAGTGAAACTATTACAGATACCATGTTGGGCAATGAATTTGAAATTTCTGCACCGTCTTTCTACCAAGTCAACACAGAAATGGCTGAAAAACTCTATCAGACCGCCATTGACTTTGCAGAATTGTCGGCAGATGATGTCGTGATTGATGCCTATTCAGGTATTGGGACAATTGGTCTCTCCTTTGCAAAACAAGTTAAGCATGTTTACGGTGTAGAAGTCGTTGAAAAGGCCGTCCTTGATAGTCAGAAGAATGCTGCTCGAAATGGGATTGACAATGTTACCTATGTCTGTGATAGTGCAGAATCCGCTATGCAAAAATGGGTGGCAGATGGAGTCAAGCCAACTGTGATTTTTGTCGACCCACCACGAAAAGGTTTGACAGAAAGTTTTATCAAAGCGAGTACTTCTGTAAAACCAGAGAAAATCGTTTATATCTCTTGTAATGTGGCAACCATGGCGCGTGATGTAAAGCTCTATGAAGAGTTAGGGTATCGATTAACCAAAGTCCAGCCGACGGATTTATTTCCGAATACGCATCACGTCGAGTGTGTCGCACTGCTCGTAAAAGCCTAGAAACCTTGGAACGAAAGGGATAATGAAAAGCCTTTGTTGCAAGGCTTTTTGCTTTATGGTGGGTAAGTATCAGAGTGAGAAAATTTTTGGAATGAGTAGAAGTGATAGCTAGAAATTATCAGTTTCTATTTCCATTTACCCTGTGGGTACGTGTTTGTTTCCATTGACAAGGAGTTTGTGGGAATAGAAATGTACCCACCTTGTTTGAATCAAGTGAAGTGTAGTTGAAGGAAATCTGTTGAAAGCAATACTTCATTTTACCGAATAAGTAATAATTTAGGCAACTTCAAATCGATTAAAAAAAACTATTTTAAAGGTTAAGAGTAGACAAAAATTGTCCACTCTTTTTTGTAAACTCAATTTATCAATAAATGAAATGAGGGAATGTAAAATGAAATATTTTGAGGTTGAGTTAGAAAATCCTGATGAATTTTTAAAACTACAAACAGAAGATTTTGTGAAAGCTAATCGCTTGCTACTAAGGAAGATAATCCAGAGCGTTACAGTCTATGAAGAACACTTCGTCATATCCTTTAAATCTGGCATCGAATTGGAAGTATGAGACTCATTCCATAACTTTTATATTGAACATATCATCTTGTTGTGTTATACTATAAATTGAAGTTAAATTAGATGCTAAAAATTTGTAATTAAGAAGGAGGGATTCGTCATGTTGGTATTCAAAATGCGTAATGTAGATAAAACATCTACTGTTTTGAAACAGACTAAAAACAGTGATTACGCAGATAAATAAATACGTTAGATTAATTCCTACCAGTGACTAATCTTATGACTTTTTAAACAGATAACTAAAATTACAAACAAATCATTTAACTTCTGTATTTGTTTATAGATGTAATCACTTCAGGAGAGATTACATGAACAAAAATATAAAATATTCTCAAAACTTTTTAACGAGTGAAA
>NZ_JAOTGB010000018.1:0-58313 GCF_044427425.1 Streptococcus sp. 2018WUSS126
AAGATCCATTTTCAGATGGCAGTTTTAGAACGAGATAAAAGCCCGTTGTTACGGGCATTAGTCAAGTAATTATAGCACTAACCTGAACGAAGTTCAGCGAACGTCTTTAGACGTCGCTGGAGAGAAACGGCTTATAGCCGGTGTACAAGCCACCCGTTTTCACGGGTGGTTATGACTTCCTTACAAAGCTGTAAGTTTTTTAATCAGAACTGTAAGAGAGTGCAGGAGAAATATTTTCTATAATAGACTCATAAGAAATAGAAAGAAGGAAAACACATGTCATTCAAATTTTTACAAGCCAAGCAAATGTTTGATAAATCACAAGAAAGCAACCATTTAGAAGAGCAAGAAAAACAAGCTGAATTTTTATTTGAACTGGAACATGAATTGTTGCACCGCAACTGGATGTATTAGGAGGAGATTATTTTGAAAACTTACAATGCTTATCAACTGAAACTGGCTATGGCTGGCTTGATGGTTCTGGATCATCTGGATATCATTCCAGGTTTTATCCCAAATCAACTTGGCTTGGTCTTTCACATGATGACTCGCTGTGTCGCAGTTTTCTTTGCCTACATGTTGGTTGAAGGCTATCTTCATACGAGTAATGTCAAAGCCTATTTGTTACGGCTGTATGGGGCAGCAGGAATCATGGCTCTTGGCAATACTCTGCTAAACAATTTTTACCAGTCAAAAGAGATTTACATGAGCAACAATATCTTTATGACCCTAGCAGTCGGATTAACTTTACTGGTTTGTCTTAGAAATTTTGCTGAACATAGTAGAAAGCAACAAATCGTTCAGGTCGTGCTGGCAGGTTTATTGACAATCTTAGGAGCTTTGTTCACAGAAGGGGGTTCGGTGGTCTTGCCCTTCATCCTCATTACATATATGGGTCGCAAATCATTAGTTAAACGCAACATCGCTTATGGAATATTGGCCCTATTGTTACTATTTTTGTCCTATCAACCTTATGAAACTATTGAGGTGACCGTTCAGATGATGCTCTACAATGCTGACTGGTTATTTATCTTGGTCTTGCCAATTCTTAGTTTTTATAATGGACAAGCAGGGCTCCGCACAGCATTTTCACGCTATTTCTTTTACATTTTCTATCCGCTACACTTGTGGCTACTGGCAACCATTGCCTTCTTTATCTAACCTTACAATCTTGTAAGTTTTTAGGTCAGAATTGTAAGAGAAGGCAGATAGAATATTTTCTATAATAGACTTATAAGAAACAGAAGGAAGGAAAATACATGTCATTCAAATTTTTACAAGCCAAGAAAATGGAAGAAAAGGTATTCTCCGAAAAAGAAAAAGCTGAACTCTTGGAACAGGCAGAATTTTTAGAGGAGCTAGCACTTGATTTGCAAAGTACAAGATTTATGGCATACTAGAGGGAGGAAACTATGAAAAAGAAAGTATTTGGCTTGCTGGCTTTGGGCAGTATAATGCTAACCGCTTGTTCTTCCTCTTCAGCAAGCCTTAGCTTTGATGTGGGCTATCAAACTTTCCATTACAAGGGAAAAGACTATGCCGTTAGCAAACAGGAAGTTGCCGAAGATAGTATTCAAGGAACAGAAGTTCAGTTTATGGAATGGCCTGTTGTCAAAGAAGAGGGTTCAGTGAAAAAAACAGTATCCTTGAATAAT
Organism: Streptococcus sp. 2018WUSS126; assembly: GCF_044427425.1. Taxonomy (NCBI): domain Bacteria; kingdom Bacillati; phylum Bacillota; class Bacilli; order Lactobacillales; family Streptococcaceae; genus Streptococcus; species Streptococcus sp. 2018WUSS126. The sequence continues at coordinate 1,656 of NZ_JAOTGB010000018.1, forward strand.
CTCTATGTAACATCCAGCAATGACTGGGCCATCGGTGTCCAGGATGGTTATTATAAGGTAGATTTAGAAAATAATATTGCTGAATCAGACCGAATCGACTATCAAGCATTACTTGATACAGTTGATTTATCCAAAGAAAACAATTAGGAGTTTATATGTTATTAGAAATCAATCATTTAGAAAAAGTTTACCGCACGCGCTTTTCAAAAGAGGAAACTCGTGCCTTGCAAGATGTGGATTTTAAGGTAGAAGAGGGCGAGTTTATCGCTATCATGGGTGAAAGTGGTTCTGGTAAGACGACTTTGCTCAACATTCTAGCAACCCTAGACAAGCCGACGAGGGGCTCTGTTATCTTAAACAATCAGGATATTACGAAAATCAAGGAAAGCAAGCTGGCGGATTTCCGTTTGCGTAACCTAGGCTTTGTCTTCCAAGATTTTAATCTCTTGGACACCCTGTCCATCCAAGACAATATCTTTTTACCTCTGGTATTGGCACGTACCAGTCATGAGGAAATGGAAAAACGGTTGAAAGTTTTGGCACCAAAACTGCGGATTCAAGATTTGCTGAAAAAACGTCCTTTTGAACTATCTGGTGGACAAAAGCAGCGCGTGGCCATTGCCCGTAGTTTGATTACCCAGCCACAGATTGTCCTAGCGGATGAGCCGACGGCTGCCCTAGATTACCGCAATTCGGAAGACTTGCTCAATTTGTTTGAAGACATCAACCTAGATGGACAAACCATTCTCATGGTGACCCACTCAGCCAACGCAGCCAGCCATGCCAAACGCGTTCTCTTTATCAAAGATGGTCGGATTTTCCATCAGTTATACAAGGCAGGTAAGAGCAATCAGGACTTTGCCAAGGAAATTTCGCTCAATATGTCTGCACTTTTAGGGGGTGAGTAGATGTTTTACCTCAAACTTGCTGGACAAAATATCCGAAAATCCATGGGTGTCTTTGCCCCCTTTGTTTTAGCTAGTCTAGTCCTCTTTACCTTGATTTGTTCTATGTTCTTGCTCATGCTCAGTCCAGTCATGAAAACCATGGGAACAGGTGCCGTGTCTATCGGGCTGGGTGTCGTTGTATTGACCATTTTCTCGCTGATTATGGAAATATATAGCTTTAATTTCCTCATGCAACAACGGACTAGAGAGTTCGGTCTCTACAATATGCTGGGGATGAACAAGAAGAAGGTGGCCTTGGTTGCCAGCATTGAGTTGTTTTTCATCTTCCTTTTGGTCATTTTGCTGGGATCTGCATTAGCAGGTGTATTTGCCAATGTTCTCTACTTGATTTTTGTGAATCTGACCAATTATAGTGACTTACACTTTAGTATTTTACCTCTGGCATTTGCCATGACTGCCTTTCTCTTTGCAGGCATCTTCTTCATCTTGGAATTACTGGCCATTCGGACTATTGGCAAGACCAGTCCGCTGATTTTGTTCCGAGCTAGTGAAAAGGGTGAGAAGGAGCCACGTGGGAATCTCCTCTTGGCTGCTCTCGGTGTCCTTAGCCTAGGTGTTGGATACTACCTGTCACTTTCGTCTCAATCGGCAGGTCTGGCTGTTATCTATCGTTTCTTTATCGCTGTGCTCTTTGTCATTGCGGGGACCTACTTGTTCTATATCAGTTTTATGACTTGGTATTTGAAGGCTCGGCGGAAAAACAAACGCTATTTTTACACGCCAGAGCATTTCATTACTACATCGCAGATGATTTTTCGGATGAAACAGCACGCAACAGGCTTGGCCAATATCACGCTACTTGCGGTCATGGCCTTTGTCACCATTGCGACAACGACTTCCCTCTATACAGGCATGGCAAATATGACCAGTGGACTTTATCCAAAGGAAACATCTATTACCTATCACGTTGCGGATAGAAGTCAAGGGGAAAGTGCCTATCAGCAATCGGTGCTCAGCCATTTTCCAGAAAAAGCGGAAGATAGCCTGACCTATATGACCTACCAAGCTGGTCTGGTCTATGATGGTGGCAAGGAGATTGTCATCAGTCCAGAAACCATTGCCAATCCAGACTTTAGTAAGATGGCCTTTACCTACTTCATCACCCAAGAAGATTTCAGAAAGTTGGGCAATGACTTGCCAGAACTGGCTGCCAATCAAGTTGCCTTTATGCGTCCGAGTGAAAAGCCTTTGCTAGAGAAAGTCACTTTGGGTGATAGTAGCTTTGAGAACGTAGCCAATCTTGATACAGCTATTTTCCCAGACATCACCAATACGCTCAATGCTGCCGTCATGGTGGTCAGTGATGATAGTGTCTTGGAAACCATTCGCAGTTACTATGAGTCAAATAATCCGCAAGGCTATCAGGTTAGTCTGGACTACCGTGTCTTTACCGACATGACCAATGAGGAACTAGCGAAAGTCGGTGAACAGGCAGGTGATGCCTATAATATCAGCGATGCTAGTGGAGAATCTTTTGGTTACGTCATGCAAAAAACAGACTTCAATAATATGATCATGGGCTTTACAGGTGGATTCCTCTTCACAGGCTTCTTGTTGGGCATTAGTTTCTTGCTGGGTGCTGCCTTGATTATCTACTACAAGCAGTATTCGGAAGGGCATGAGGACAAGAAATCCTACAAGATTTTACAGGAAGTGGGGATGAGCCAGCAGGCTGTCAAGAAAACCATCAACTCTCAAACACTCTTGGTCTTCTTTATGCCTTTAGCTATGGCGACCTTGCACTTTGTCGTCGCCCTGGTCATGCTCAAACAAATGTTGATAGTGTTCGGTGTGGTTTCTTCTAGCATGATTTACACGGTTAGTGGTATTACATTGCTTGCAGTTGTCTTGATCTACTTTGTCATTTACAAGTGGACCAGCCGAACCTATTATCGCATTATTGAACGGTAGAAGAAGTCTCGCTTATGCGGGATTTCTTGTTTTTTTTAAGTAATGGTGTTACAATGGTAATACCAAAGGAATACTAGAAGAGGTGAGAAAATGGCAGCTATTACTTTAAAGGTTTCTGAGCAGGACAAGCTCTTTATGCAGGCTATGGCAAAGTTTGAAGGCGTGAGTTTGTCAGAACTCATTCGGACTAAAACCCTTGAAGCCCTTGAAGACGAGTATGATGCGCGTGTGGCAGACATAGCCTGGGCAGAATACCAAGAAGACTTGGCAAACGGCATTGAGCCGATAACACTAGAACAAATGGCTGAGGAGTTGGGCATTGAGTTATAAGGTTATTTTGTCTGCTAAGGCTCAAAAGCAAATTCGAAAGATGGATAAAACCGCTGCAAGTTTGATTTTGCGCTATCTCTACAAGCATATTGACGGTTGCGACAACCCTAGACAATACGGAAAAGCCTTAACTGCCAATCGTTCTGGCCAATGGCGCTACCGTATCGGCAATTACAGGGTTATCGTCAGCATTGAAGATGACAAATTGATTGTAACGGCCCTTGAAGTCGGGCATCGGAAAGAAATATATAAATAGAAAGCCAAGACCTGTGTCCTGGCTTTTGCAGAATGAAGATGATGAAAAAAGAAAAGATTTATATTGTTGAAGATGATGAGATGATCGTCCAGCTCTTGAAACAGCATTTGGGAAAATCTTATCAGGTAGAAAGTGTGCAGAATTTCCGAGCTGTCAGTCAGGAAGTTGCTGAAATCAAACCAGACTTGGTGCTGATGGACATTAGCCTACCCTATTATAACGGTTTTTACTGGACGACAGAAATCCGTAAAACCATGACCATGCCCATTATCTTTATCTCTTCTAGCGATGATGAGATGAATGCAGTCATGGCCATGAATATGGGTGGCGATGATTTTGTATCCAAACCGTTTTCACTAGGGATTTTGGATGCCAAAATCGGTGCCTTCCTGCGTAGGGTCAATCAATTCAGCAAAACAACTGACTTGTCTATCGACCAATTCCAGCTTAGTTTGGATGGGCGTTTTTCAAGCAAATCGGAACAGGTTCAGCTCTCACCTACGGAAACTAAGATTTTATCCACCTTACTAGAAAGACAAGGGCAGATTGTCAGCAAGGAAGAACTGTTAGAAAAACTCTGGGAAAATGAAGAATTTATCGACCAGAATACACTCAATGTCAACATGACTCGTCTGCGTAAGAAGGTGAGTGAGGTGGGATTTGACCGTATTCATACTGTGCGTGGCGTGGGGTACCTGGTCAAATGATAGCAAAATTTATCCGAGAATACCGTAGTTTTTATTTCGCCTATCTGGTCTTGGCTGGTAGTTTTATCTTGCTCTTTTTACTTTACAAACTGCCCACCGAATTCCTGCAAAACGCTCTGCTATTGTCCCTAACCCTCTTAATCCTTCTGACTGCAGGGCTTTTCTGGAAGTTTCGCAACCGCATGAGAGCCTTGGAAGACTATGTCCATGAAGAAGCTCTGCCCCTGCTTAATAAGCCTGTGGACCTTGCCTATCTCAACTTGATTGAAGCGGAGAAGGAGGCGACGCGGGAGCAGCTCTTGGACTATAAGTCACGAGAAGAGGATCTGCAAGCCATGGTCAAAATGTGGTCCCATCAGATGAAAGTGCCTTTGGCTGCCCTGTCTTTGATGAGCCAGACTGATAATCTCAACCAGCAGGATGTCAATCACCAGCTCTTACGCTTGGACAATTATATGGCAAATCTCCTCAACTACCTCAAACTGACCAACCATGCCAGCGATTTTCGCTTTGAGCAGGTGGAAGTAAGAGAAGTAGTGGTAGATTTGGTCAAAAAATACCGCAATCAGTTCTTACAAAAAGACATTTCACTGAGCATCAATGGAAATTGGTTACTGAAAACCGACAGAAAGTGGCTTAGTTTTGCCCTGTCACAGATCATCGACAACGCCCTCAAGTACAATAAGACTGGTGGTAAGGTGGCCATTGAATTGAATGAGGGAATTTCCATTTCCGATACGGGGATTGGGATTCTGGCAGAAGACATTCCACGCCTATTTGATGAGGGATTTACAGGTTTTAATGGCCGCGAACACCAAAAAGCCACAGGATTTGGATTGTATCTGACCAAGCGGGTCTTGAATCAGTTGGAACTAGCTATTTCCGTGGAAAGTCAATTGGAAGTTGGTACAACTGTAAGCATTACTAAAGTACAGTGAAAGCTGTGCTTTTTTCATTTTGAAAGCGTTTTGAAATTATGCTATACTAGAATAACTGATAAAGTCATTTAGTTTGCTTTTAGTACTAGGCAACGAGCTGCAGGCAGTACTGGAGTACGGCAAAGCGAGTTAACGACGTAATAAAAGATAAACTAAACGACGATTAGGAGGTTACTATGTCCCATCATCACATCTTGCAAAATGGATCAGATATTCGTGGAATTGCTATCGCTACAGACGAATATGCTGTCAATCTTACTCCACAAGCCACCAAGGAAGTGGTTCGCGGACTTATTCATTGGCTAACTCAGAAGCCAGAACTGGCGCAGGCCTATCAAAAAGGCCAATTGACCATCGGTATCGGTCGAGACAGCCGCCTCAGCGGTCCAGATTTGGTCACAGCCTTTACAGAAGAAGCCGTTCGTCTGGGGGTTCAGCTGATTGACTTTGGCATGGCCACCACGCCAGCTCTCTTCATGAGCACCCAGTATCCTCAGTTCAAGTGCCACGCTGGTGTCATGATCACTGCCAGCCACCTGCCTTATTACTTCAACGGTATTAAGATTTTTTCGGAAAATGGCGGAGCAGAGCACGAAGATATTGACTTCATCCTCTCGCATAGTGAAGACTTGCCAGCTTCTTCCCTTGGAAGTGTCACCAGTGCAGACCTGATTACGCCTTATGCCCAAGACTTGGTTGGTAAAATTCGTACCGCCTGTGGTGGACAAGAAAAACCACTGACAGGTCTTAATATTATCGTCGATGCTGGAAACGGTGCAGGCGGATTTTTTGCTGAGAAAGTTTTGGCAGAATTGGGAGCAGATACCACAGGCTCACAATTCCTAGACCCAGACGGAACCTTCCCAAACCATGTTCCAAACCCAGACAACAAGGAAGCTATGGAAAGCATTCGCCAGGCCGTCCTGAAGCAAGGCGCAGACCTTGGTATTATCTTTGATACCGACGTTGACCGTGCCGCCCTGGTCACCAAGTCAGGAGAAATTCTCAATCGTAACAACCTGATTGCCGTTCTCAGTCAGATTGTCCTAGCTGAACATCCAGGAACCAGCATTGTGACCAATTCCCCAACAACTGAGCATCTTAAAGTCTTTATAGAAAGCCTGGGTGGCAAACAAATTCGCTATATTTCAGGCTATCGCAATGTGATTAACCGTGCTATTTTAGCAAATCAAGAGGGAGTTGATTGCCAGTTGGCTATCGAAACCTCAGGACACGCTGCCTTTAAGGAAAATTACTTCCTTGATGACGGAACTTATGTGGCGGCTAAGATCCTCATGCTCTTACCAAAACTGCAAGCGGAAGGCAAGTCCTTGGACGACTTGATTGCCCAGCTTAAACAACCGCTGGAAACCCAAGAAGTGCGTTTCAAACTAGAAGCGGCAGACTATCGAGCACTGGGTGAACAGGTCATTGCTGACCTCCGCCAAACCAGCCTCGAAGGCTTTGCTTTTAACCCAGAGAACGAAGAAGGAGTGCGGTTTGACCTGACTGAGCCTTATGGTGACGGCTGGCTCTTGCTCCGTATGAGTCTCCACGAGCCACTATTGGTCTTGCAGGTGGAGAATGACCAGACTGGCTATATTCCTGCCGTTTTACAAACACTCTCAACCTTTTTGGAACAGTACCCAGCAGTCAATCAGGACAAATTGAAAGAATTGATTTAGATTGAGTAGAAAAAGGAGTAAGTTTGAGCTTACTCCTTTATTAATTTGCATAATTAAATTTACGCAACATCACAACTGATCCAGAGCATTTTTCTGCTCATCGTTGACGATATGGGTATAGAGGTCGGTTACCTGGGTATTGGCGTGGCCCAGCTGATGACTGACCAGAACTTGCGACTTGGTGGCGTCGTAGAGTCGTGTTGCCAGCGTGTGACGGAGTTTGTGGGGTGTCACACGTATCTTGAAGTCCGCAGAATATTTGGCAACCATTTTTTCGATAGAAGAAGCGTCGATACGATTGGGCAGACCACGGTATTCAGACAAGAAGAAGGCTGTATCCGTTTTTTCAGCCTTGTAGCGTTGTTGACGGATGCTCATATAGGCTTCCAGATAGGGCTTAGCAAAACCAGCTACATTGACCAAGTCCCGTTTACCACCTTTACGGGTTACTTCGATAATCATCATATTGAGGTTTACATCTCGAAGATCCAAATTCACTGCTTCTGACAGACGGACGCCAGAAGCCAAGAGAAGTGCCAGAATCGCCAAATCCCGCTCCTTATTTTTCTGGAAGGATGAGAGGGCACGTTTGGATAACTTTACCTGATATTCTTTATCGACATAGTCCAAGAACTCCATCGTTTCATCGCCCAAAAAGAGCTTTTGCTTGATGTTCTCCGCCCGCGCTGCCAAAGTTTCCTTCTTCTTCTTGGTGGACACCTTCTTCATGACATTGCGGTAGAAGTAGGGCTCGCCCTGCTCATTTTCCACTTCTTCGGTTAAATACTTGAAGAGGCTAGAAAGGGCCGACAGGGTACGATTAATGGTGGTCTGCGACACACCATTCTGCGTAGTATTGGCGTTCAGCAAGGGACGCTCCCGCAGATAAAGAATAAAAGCCTCCATATCTTTCTTGGTCAGATGTTCCAGAACATCCAGCGGAATGTCAGCAATTCGTTCGACAGCTACCAAATCTGAATCCTGTAGCCACTCAAAAAATCGACGGTATTCTTTCAAGTATTCGTACAAGGTTGTAAAACTGTAGGGCACAGACAACTTGGACTGATAATATTCCAAAACATACCAAGGCATGACTTCCTTCAGCTGATCAATTTTTTCCAATAATAACTCGCGTCTCATCATTTTCTCCTGATTTTAGCTATATGAGTAGTATAGCATAATCTTATATAAGTTTCAAGAAAATTATAGTTTTTCAGAAAGATGTATGTGAGGATATTTTTAATATAACCAAAGAAAATTGCTATAACTGGAAATTTTTTTCACACCCAAAATTTCAAAAATCTACATTATTTCACGGTAAACTTACTGAGCATTAGAATCTCCTTCGCAACCTCTTCTGGCTTCGTTTAACTTTTGCCCCGGAATATGACTTTCAAAAGCTTTTAAACAAACATCAAGATGCCTTTTGGCCCAGATGTTGTCTTCATTGACTCGATTATCTAAACGTTCTAAAATGGTTGTTTTGTCAGCTAACAAAATATAATGTTCCAAAGGAATCTTATCCTTTATCAATTGCTGAATAATCTCATGATAATATTCTTTCTTATAGATTGTCATGGGAATAATAATAATCTTATCAGTTTTAGCCGCTAAATCAAATACTATTTTATAAGTAATCTGTCGCCAAACGGAATAATCTTGAAAATCTTCAGGACATACAGTCTGAGGTAATTGATGTTGTAAGAAATCACCTAGTAACTCGGGATCATATAGATATGAGTTTTCTATTCGTTTGTGTAATATATTTGCTAAAGTAGTCTTTCCGACACCGAATGGGCCATTTAACCAAATAATCATACAGTATTCCTTTCTATTTTTACAAAAAAAGTTTACACAAAATAAATTATGTAAACTTTTTTTCTTCTATAAAATCAATAAAACGTACAATACTAGGACACTAATGATACTAAATAGCGAACCAATTAAATAGTATTCAGCAAAGGCTTGGCTTTTGGATATTTTATCATAGCGTGCGATGGACTTTGCTGTAAATACCAGTCCGATAGCTGTGTATTGCCCTAGAAGCAGAAAAATTCCCATTATGAGGCGCTCCAATTGACCAATCAAGGCTCCTGCACCTGTCACAGTCTGCTCTTCTTCTCCTTCCGCTACCTGATATTTGCTAAAGTAGAGTTTGAAAAGAATATTGACGGGCTTGCTGATCAGAAGGATAAAAAGGATTTGCAGGAGGAGATAATTTGGTTCAATCCAGAGTGAGTGTGAAGCGACATTAACACCGATAGTGTGATAAAGAATGATGATAGAGATGATATGTAGAAATTGATCAACTAGGAATGCTCCAGATTCCCAGGAGTCCTTTATCCAATGGTGTTTGTTGAGAAAATATTTGACATAGTCAATCGCAAGATGACTCAGCCAAACTTGAAAAAATAAATCTCCGTTTTGAACGGGGGTGAGTAAGGCTAGAATAAGAAAAGGGATAGCAACAATGAAAAGGTGCATGAAAAGAGCTTTCAACTGAAGCTTTTTAGCATCTGCCAGTGCTTGACTTTGGAAGGTAAAATCACTTAAAAAGTGGGCAATAAGCAAGGCGGTTAAAACTGGATGTTGAATAAGATAGCTAGAAATAACTGAAAATGACATGCTTTATCCTTCTTTCTGACTGAGCTGGAGAATCAAATTCATGGCAGTTTGACGATTACGCAGGTAGAGTTTGATTCCACTGGATTTCAAACGTTTGGTAAAGGCGCTTTGACTGAGTTTCATTTTCTCAGCAATTGGCTTTTGTGTGAAATCTTCTTGATAGATTTTTTGGGAGATTAAGGTTTCAAACAGATCCGTTTGCGAACGATTCCAAGCGGCTTTGATGAAATCGCTAGAAGTTAGCAAGGGGTTGATCACACGATCGATTTGCTTGTATTCAGATGAAAAGGCAATTTTGCTGGTACCATAGTCATGGTTGTCGTGGATGAAGTCAATAGCCTTGCGTGCTTCCCAATAAGCTGGACCATCTGCTCCAATACTTAGCTTGGGATCGATAGCTGTTAGAATCTCCCCCAAACCAATTCCAAATCGAATCTCCACCTCATCACGAAAGGCTAATTGGATTTGGTCAATCATCAAAAAAATATAAGGGTTAGGCTTGCATAAGGCTTGAAATTCATCTCCCTTTGTAATGGTAAAAGGCGATGCGAAGTCCTGAGCGAAGGAATGATTGATTCTATTCAGCTGTTGTTTTAGCCGCTCTTGGATACTAGAGCGGTTGGAAGTCTGTTTTGAATTGACAATATCTCCTATTATTGCGATATAATTCATAACTTGTCCTCTGTTTTCTATTACATTTCCATTATAACGGACAATATAAAGATTGTCCACTAAAAAGGACATTTTTAACTATTTCCATTATAATGGAAAGTGTTTGGGTTCAAAAAATCATTTTTTCTGCTTTGCTACTTCTATTTTATATTGCTGTATCTTACTTCTTCGAATAAAAAGTAAAAAAGAAGAGATTATTTTCTCTTCTTTTTGGCTTTCTTGATTTTATTGGCTTGGCGTTTCATGGCTTGTTTCATAGCAAACTCGCCGATTCTACCTTTCAAACCGCCTCCAAACATTTGGGACATATCTGGCATACCAGCCCCTCCCATCAGTTGGCTCATATCAGGCATGCCTGCACCGCCCATCATATCTTCAAGAGCAGACATATCCATACCGTTCATGTTTGGCATGTTTTTAGGGAGATTATTTGGGTTGATTCCCATTTGTTTCATCATTTTATTCATGTCGCCTGACATGACACCCTGCATCATGGTTTTCGCTTGGTTGAAATCCTTGATAAATTTATTGACTTCGACAAAGCTATTTCCAGAACCGTTAGCAATACGACGACGACGGCTCGGTGTCAACAATTCAGGATTTTCACGTTCGGCTGGCGTCATAGAAGATACGATAGCTCGTTTTCGTGCAATTTCACGCTCGTCAACTTTCAAGTTGGCAAGGGCTGGGTTACCAGCCATACCTGGAATCATCTTCAGCAGGTCTTCCATTGGTCCCATATTCTGAACTTGGTCCAATTGATCGATGAAATCGTTGAAATCAAAGGTATTCTCACGCATTTTTTCAGCGAGTTCCAATGATTTCTTCTCATCGTATTCTTTGCTGGCTTTTTCAATCAAGGTCAGCATGTCACCCATGCCCAGAATACGCGAGGACATACGGTCTGGGTGGAAGGTTTCGATGTCGGTGATTTTTTCACCAGTACCGGTGAATTTGATTGGCTGACCAGTAATGTGACGGACAGACAAGGCTGCACCACCACGTGTATCGCCGTCAATCTTGGTCAAAATCACACCAGTAATAGCCAGTTGATCATTGAACTCACGCGCAACGTTGGCAGCTTCTTGACCAATCATGGCATCGACGACCAAGAGGATTTCATTTGGATGAGCAAACTCTTTGATTTCTCTCAATTCGGCCATAAGGGCTTGGTCAATCTGCAAACGACCGGCCGTATCAATCAAGACATAGTCATTGTAATTGGCTTCAGCTTGCTCCAAACCTTGACGAACGATTTCCAGGGCAGGGACTTGATTGCCCAACTCGAATACAGGTACATCAATTTGTTGACCAAGGGTCTTCAACTGGTCAATGGCAGCTGGACGATAAATATCAGCAGCAATCAAGAGTGGACGGGCATTCTCTTCCTGCTTGAGTTTGTTAGCCAACTTACCTGTGAAGGTCGTTTTACCAGCCCCCTGCAAACCAGCCATCATAATGATAGTTGGAATTTTTGGTGATTTGATAATTTCTGAAGTTTCAGAACCCAATACAGCCGTCAATTCTTCATCAACGATTTTGATGATTTGTTGAGCAGGGTTCAAAGTGTCAATAACTTCATGACCGATAGCACGTTCACGTACTTTCTTGATGAAATCTTTGACAACTGGCAAGGCAACGTCGGCTTCTAGTAAGGCTAGACGGATTTCCTTGGTTGCTTCCTGAATATCACTCTCAGAAATTTTTCCCTTACGACGCAGATTTTTAAACACATTCTGCAAACGTTCTGTTAAGCTTTCAAAAGCCATATACTTCTCCTCTTATTCTCTATTATCAATATTGGTTAGAATAGCGATTTTTTCCTTCAAATAAGCATCTTCTGGATACTTGTTCAGTATTTCATCGAAAATCTGGCTACGCACCACATAGTCAGAATACATATGTAGCTTCATCTCGTAGTCTTCCAGTAATTTTTCTGTTCGTTTAATGTTATCATAGACCGCCTGACGGCTGACTTGAAATTCTTCAGCAATCTCAGCCAAACTGTAATCATCGGCATAATAGAGCTCAATGTAGTTCATTTGCTTGTCTGTTAGCAAGGCTGCGTAGAATTCAAATAAGGCATTCATTCGGTTGGTTTTTTCAATTTCCATAAACTTTATTATATCAAAAATTCCATATTTTATAAATAAGAAAATCCGTCATCACTAGAAAGATTACGGATTTTAAAATGTTTTGCATATTTTTTTATGTTAACTGTTTTCTAAATAGAATTCGAAACGTTCTCCAACGTACTGACTATTTACAAATTCAAATGCTTGACCATCTTCGAGATAAGATACCTGTTTTAGTGCGAGAATAGCCTGGTTTTTAGAAATTTGTAAATATTGAGCAACTTTGTCATTGGCTAAACGAGCAAAAATGGTTTGTTTGCTCGTTCCAATTCGATAACCATTGTCTATAAGTGTTTTAAAGAAATGGTTGGTAACATCTTCTTTGGGGACATTTTTTATCAAGCGTTCAGGAATGCTGGCAACCTCATACACGACAGGAACATTATCTGCATAGCGGACCCGCTCCATTCGAATAACATACTCGCCACGGGATAAACCTAATTGTTCAACTTCTTTCTCATTAGGTTTGGTTCGTGTATAGGATAATAATTTGCTGCTTGGCGTCTTTCCTTGGAGTTGTACTAATTCAGTAAAGGAAGTCGTGCCTCGCATCTTTTCTTGAACCCGTGTACTGGCGACATAAGTACCGGAACCAATCTTGCGTTGTAGCACCCCTTCCTCCACTAAAAGTGTGATTCCTTGACGGAGTGTCATACGAGAAACACCAAATTCATCTGCTAAATCGCGTTCACTTGGTAAACGTTGACCAATTTTCCAGATTCCGTTATCGATTTGTTCCTTAATTTTATCGTGAATTGTGATATATGCTGCTTTCATTTATCTAGCCTTTCTCTTCTTTCTAGTTTACCAAAAATAAAGGCGTTTGGCTAATTCAGGCTACACTCCATTGGTAAAATTCTCCTAGGCAAACAATGAAGTCAGATTACCTAAAATAAATTAAGTAAAAACAATAAAAATACGAACACTAACATTTTTATTATCATTCATAGTTTGCAAAACAGATATTTAACAAATAAAATTTGGAAAATGTTCGCTTTTATGTTAAAATAACTACTAGTATTTGAATTTTTTTCAAAACGAAAGGGAAAAACATGACAAAACAAGATGTCCAAAAAATTATTGTATTGGATTATGGTAGCCAGTACAACCAACTTATTTCACGTCGAATTCGTGAATTTGGTGTCTTTTCAGAATTGAAAAACCATAAAATTACAGCTGAGGAAGTCCGTGCCATCAATCCAATTGGTATCGTTCTTTCAGGTGGACCAAACTCTGTGTACGCAGAAAATGCCTTTGATATTGATCCAGAAATCTTTGAATTGGGTATTCCTATCTTAGGGATTTGCTATGGTATGCAGTTAATTACCCATAAATTGGGAGGTAAGGTTGTTCCTGCTGGTGAGGCTGGAAATCGTGAATATGGTCAATCAAATCTTCAACTGAAGACTGAATCAGCACTTTTTGCTGGAACACCAGAAGAGCAGCTTGTACTCATGAGCCACGGGGATGCTGTAACTGAAATTCCTGCTGATTTCCACTTGGTTGGTCTTTCTGCTGACTGTCCTTTTGCTGCTATTGAAAATACTGAACGCCGTATCTACGGTATCCAATTCCACCCAGAAGTTCGTCATTCCGTATATGGAAACGATATTTTGAAAAACTTTGCGTTTGGTATCTGTGGAGCCAAAGGCGACTGGACAATGGAAAACTTCATCGAAACAGAAATTGAAAAAATCCGCCAAACAGTCGGTGACAAGAAAGTCTTGCTTGGTTTGTCAGGCGGTGTAGATTCATCTGTTGTTGGTGTCCTGCTCCAACGCGCTATTGGTGAGCAGTTGACCTGTATCTTCGTTGACCACGGTCTTCTGCGTAAAAATGAAGGCGATCAAGTTATGGAGATGTTGGGTGGCAAGTTTGGTCTTAATATTATTCGCGTTGATGCTGCCAAACGTTTCCTAGACCTGCTTGCTGGCGTATCTGACCCTGAGAAGAAACGTAAAATCATCGGTAATGAATTTGTTTACGTATTTGACGATGAAGCGAGCAAGTTGACTGATGTTGAATTCCTAGCGCAAGGAACACTTTATACCGATATTATCGAGTCAGGAACGGATACTGCTGAGACAATCAAATCTCACCACAACGTTGGTGGTCTGCCAGAAGATATGCAGTTCAAGTTGATTGAACCGCTCAATACTCTCTTTAAGGATGAAGTTCGTGCCCTTGGTACTGCTCTTGGTATGCCGGATGAAGTTGTATGGCGCCAACCATTCCCAGGACCAGGCCTTGCCATTCGTGTCATGGGTGAAATCACTGAGGAAAAACTTCAAACCGTTCGCGAATCTGACGCTATCTTGCGTGAGGAAATTGCAAAAGCGGGTCTTGACCGCGATGTGTGGCAATATTTCACGGTTAATACTGGCGTTCGCTCCGTAGGTGTCATGGGAGATGGTCGTACCTACGATTACACCATCGCCATCCGTGCTATCACTTCTATCGATGGAATGACAGCTGACTTTGCCAAACTACCATGGGATGTTCTTCAAAAAATCTCTGTCCGCATCGTAAACGAAGTAGACCACGTCAACCGCATCGTCTATGATATAACAAGTAAACCACCAGCAACAGTTGAGTGGGAATAATATATAAGAGTAACTTTAGCTAAGAATCCTTGATTTAACAGCATTCTAACTCCTATACAAAGCATTTAAATGAGATAAATTGGTTTGAACTGTCTCCAAATTGTCTCCAAACGAAGCTCAAGGTTGGGCTTCGTTTTTTATCTGTTACTCGTAGCAAAAAGAGATAGTGATGCTTATTATTCACTATCTCTTAATTTTAAATTCAATTGTTTATCTAATCTTAAGAAGTTCAAAATTCTGTTTCACCACATTACTTAGAATAATGAATCAATAGATGACCTAATCTTTGCTGTTTCAAGTAATTGGATTGTTTGCATAACAGATTGGTAGCGTACATTATTTTGAATTGAACGAAGACTATCTTTCATCATAGCTTGGTTATATTCCACATTGTCTCGATGCTTCTCTTCCGATAATAAATTGGCAGCTTCTTTAAAATTATCTGCTCTAAAGTTTTCCAAATAGCTATAAAGTAGATAAAGGTCATTCATATTGAAATAGGTAGACGGAATAATACTTTTATATTCAAGAAATTGTTTATCTTTTAGTAGCTCTCTTCCTTTTTGACGATATGCATTTGACTCGTCGTTTGTTTCCGCTTTTACAAATTCTCTTTTTGCAAAATACTTAAAAACAAAATTTATCATAGCTAAGATAGGTGAAAACAGTGCCCAAAATACTACATAGATTAATAAAAATTGAAAGATTGTGTGCATCCCAAGTGCATATTTTCCTTGGAGAGCACCTAATACAATACAAAATAAAATAAAAATTGCAAGAGCTTTGTTATACCAAGAACGAAGCTTTATATAATTTCCTGTAATTTTATTAGCTGCTCTATCTTGCACCCTTAAAATAGCATCGTCTAAATCTTTTACGGCTTTCAGAACTTGAAAACTATAACCCAACATTTCCATGAGTTCTTCTTTAGAATAGGTATTCATAAATTTATCTCCTCACACTCACAATATTGTAAATCAGTTCCATTTTACCCATGTCTACGTCTTCTTGCTCCTGCAAGGCCTAGACCAGCTAAGACAACTCCAATGCCCATCAAAACGATATTATCATCTGAGCCTGTATTTGGCAATGTATGAGCACGTTCAACACGTGAATAAGTTACTTTTTCTCCAGTAGCAGTTTGTTGAACAGTAATTCCTGCCTGTGGCTTATAAACTGTCGGAGTGACAACTGTCTTTTCATTATCAATATTGTCAATAACATTCAAATCTTGACCTTTATCACCATCTTTCGGTACTTCCACATCAGTTGTTTGTGGTTCGTCTGATGGTTTGCTGAACAAATCATTGAAGTCTACCGCTGGCAACACTGGTGCTGTTGGTGCATCTTTTGGTGTTGCTGTTACTTCATCTTCAGTAATCACTGTGTTGAATTCTTCTTGCAAGGTAAACAAGGTTGCAAGGCGGTCTGCTTCAGCTTGTGATGCTGTAGCTTTCGCTACCAATTCAGCGAGCAATGCGCTTGACTCACCTTTTGCCACTTCGGCGTCACTTAGGCGCACTTTAGCAGCTTCCAAATCAGCAAGCAATTGGTCTTGATTTGCAAGCAATGATTTCAATTCAGCGACTTTAGCCTTAGCTGTTGCCAATTCATCTTGTGCGTCTGCCAGTTCACCCTTAGCTGTTTCCAAGTTTGCAAGAGCGGCTTCTTGTGATGCGAGAGCTTGGCGCAATGTAGCGTTTGCTGTTTTAGCCATTGCACTTGCATTGTCAAATGCCATTTGTGCTTCTGCAATTGCAGCCGTACGTTTTGCATTTGCAAGAGTGATATCAGTCTTAGCTTGCTCCAAGGTAGCAAGAGCGGATACGGCTTGATTCAATGCGTCAGATGCAAGTGACTGTTGTGCAAGCAAGGCTGATTTCTCAGCTTTAAGGGCACCGACGGCATCTTTAAGCGCTTGACTATTGTCTACCACTGTAGTTGTAACATAGTTAAATGTACGTTTTGGCAAGAATTTCAAACGCTCACCGTTGTAAGTTTGTGTCAACTTACCATCAACTGTGGATTGTTGGAAAAGAATAGTTCGGGCATCGTTATCTGATAATAGCGCAAAGTATTGGCTAGTACCATCAGTCGCCATACCTAAAGCAATATTCCCAGTAGCTTCTGTTAAAAGATGTGCACGGTGACCAAAATTCACTCGCATATTGCTATATTCGCTAAACCAATCTAATACGACATTATAGGCTAATTCGTAGTGTGATAACGCTTTAGACTTATTATTGGTGTTAGTGAAACTGTAAATATTTTTGGCAATTGATTCGCCATATTTAGCAAACCCATTTTCATTCATGTTTACTTTATTACCCTCGGTGTGAGAGAAATGAGTTACCAGTTCTTGTGCACGTGCATTAGCGATGGTAACTAGATTGTCGGTTACTTTCAACGCAATATCGTCTTGAGTCTTACCATATCGTGGTGTCAACGTAATACCGTTGATACGGCGCAATTCGTTAATGATATTCACTACTTCTTCTGATACTGCTTTCGCATCAAATGTGTAAGTGAATGAACCTGTTTCAGCCAATTCTTTAGCTTGTTCAGCTGTCAATTCAACTGTTTTGGTGTCTTCACCATCGAAAATGACGGTTTCAAATTGACGTGCGTAATCAGCTGGATTTGCGTCAGGGAATGTTTCGCGGATAATGTCTTCCATATCACGGTCAGCACCCGATGCTTCAACATAATTACTTGATGCCACTGTTTCAGTAACTGTAGTTGGTTTGTAGTTATTAACAGCTTCTTGTGCTGTTGCAATTTTACTGTCAGTTGCTGTAATCTCTACTGCTGTTTTAGCTACTTCAGCTTCTTTTTCAGAAATAGTGCTCTTAGTTTCAGCGATTTGAGCGTCTACACTTTCAGCAGTGACTACTGGTTGTGCTTTTGCTTCTTCCAAAGTAGCTGATGCTTGAGCTTCAGCTACGTTTGCTGCGTCGGCAGATGCTTGTGCACTTGCAACTTCATCATTTACTGATGCAACAACTTCTTGAGCTGTATCAACCGCTGTTTGAGCTTGTGTAACAGCTTCTGTTTGAGTAGCCACTTCAGCTTCAGCTGCGGGAAGAGCTTCTTGTGCAGTAGATGCTTGTGCTACGGCTTCTGTCAAGGATTCCACTGCTTGAGTTTCAGTAGCGAGCGTTTGACTAGCTGCTGTATCAACAGCTGTTTGAGCTTCAACAGCTTGTGCGTCTGCAGATGCTACTTCTTGTGCTTGTTCCACTTGTTCCGCAGAAATAGTAGTTGGTGTTGCGGTCACGACTGTTTCCGTAGATTCAGTCACTGGAGTGATTACTTCATCAGCTTTTACCTGAAGATTTGTAGCAGATGCTCCAAGGGCAACAGTAAAAGCAAGTGATTTTACAACTTTTCTTTGTGTTCTCATATGATTCCCCTTTTTTTAATGTAAACAAAAAATATTTGTTTAAGACTATTATAGCACATAAAATTAGTCTGTAGACAAATTTATTTACTATTTTTAGTATAAAAACTAGTTATATTTGATTTCATTTCCTCGTATCATTTATATAGTAGTGAGGAAGTGAAAACAAATGACATTAAAACAATATATCGGTACACGTGTTCGACAATTACGAAAAGAGAAAAATCTGAGTCAACAACTGTTAAGTGAAAAAGCAGAGGTCGGAATAGACTATATTTCCAATCTCGAAACAAAAGGTTCGAATATAAAAGTTGATACACTTGAAAAAATCATTTCTGCTCTTGAAATTGAAGTGTCTGATTTTTTCCAGGTAGTAGATTCAACCACAAATTACAATGTTTTGAACGAGTTAAACAAACTTCCGATAAAGAAACGTGAAGAACTGGAAGAGATCATTCTGTTAATGATAAAAACTCTGCAATAAGAATAAATGTACAAAAAAGGCTTTAGCTAGTATTTATACACTAACTAAGGCCTTTTGTTTTCTATCTTAAAACTCTAACTAGTACCGTTTTGGAGGGGATAGAAAATGCGATGTAATGATGTCATCCAGTTGTTCAGCAATACTTGCAAACTGCAGGTTTAAGTCCAAATTTTTGACACTAATCTGGTTTCCATGCATTTGGTAGACCTGATTAGGTTGAATATCTATATCGGTTTTAGCGTATAGAAGCATTCCTGCTACTGTATCGTTTGTATCTGACAGGCGATAAGCTTGATTTTTCACATAGGTAAAAATTTGGTATAGATTATTTGAATGGAGTGTGCGCTTATCAAAGTGAATCTGTGTGTTACTAGAATAATATTTAGCATCAATAATCAATATAGTATCTTTATATTTGAGGTAAATATCACTCTGCATGATGGGGAGCATTTCTCCAAAATTATCATCTAGTGCCCAAGGTATCTGAGAGGCGGTAACCTGTATTTGGGGATAATGCTTTTTATAATATCCAAGAATGAACTTCTCATATAGCAAGGATTCCCTCCGCTCATCAAGAAAATTCATCAATTTCTTATTCCCCTCCCTCTCTGTATGAATTAATCCATTCACTACCAAATAGCAGATTGACATTAGTAATTGATACGATTGATTGTTTCGATTATATTGTAAATTCCAATTGATTGAGTGTAGATTAATTTTTGAGACTTCTCCAAAGAAAACTAAGAGTTTTCTCAATTTCTTTTTCCTGTCCCTGCTTATATCAGCTTTTAGCAGTATCTCAATGCTTGCTTTGATAATGCGATTCATTGTACTGTCAAGAGAAAAATCATCGTATTGGCAAACAAGTTGCTTTCTACGCCAATTCGGAGGTGTTAAAGATTCAGCGATATGTATTTTACCTTTAAGTGCCGAGAGTGACTCGGTTTGAGAACGATACTCTCTACCAAGTCCTCTTTTCACCTGTATCGAGAGGCTAATGATCATTATTTCCGCCAGTAGATCTGCAGCATTTTTAAATTCTTCAGTAGCGATCCGTTTATATTCCTGCTTATGAAGGATTTTGAATGCGTAAGATAGCATATAGTAGATATTTTGGACAGGTATCACTGGATGGTACTCCTTAACTTACTACTCCAATCATGAATTTTTGTCGGTTCATCAAACCAATATTCTTTCAAGAGGGGAATCAGTTCATATTCAACAATGGCTTCTAGCAAACCTTGGTCCAGTACTTCTGCCGATAAACCGCAGAAGTAACTATGCCCAATACAGAAGCTATCTCCTAGTACTTCCTCTGTTGAAATGGCCTGATTTAGCTTTTCTACACAGGAAATGAGTCTATCGAATTTTTCGTTTTTCAGATTTGTTTGATAATATTTGAATCCCGCAGTTGAAAAACCTGGCTTAATGTCAAAGAAGGCAAAGCGACGTCTCAGTGCATAATCAAGTAGGGCTAAACTCCTATCTGCGGTATTCATCATGCCGATGATATATAGATTTTCTGGAATTGAGAATTGCTCATCCGAGTAGAGGAGCTGTAAAGACTTGCCTCGTTTGTCATTTTCTATCAGCATAAACAGTTCACCAAAAATTTTGCTCAAATTTCCCCTGTTTATTTCATCAATAATAAAGAAATAATCATGCCCCTTGTCAGATTCTGCTTTTTTGCAGAAAGTATAGAATGCCCCCCTTCTCAGCTCAAAGCCACTTGTCGAAGGTCTAAAGCCCATGATGAAGTCCTCGTAGGAATAGCTTTGGTGAAACTGAATTGTCATGACCCTTTCTAAATCTGGCTTACCCATTAATGAAAATGCTAGGCGTTCTGCAACAAACGTCTTTCCAACTCCTGGTGCTCCTTGTAAGATGATATTCTTTTTCATTTGGAGTATGGAGGTTAATTGATCATACTCTTCTTCTGTCATATAGACTTCTGATAGGAAGTGATTTTTCGTATAGCTATCTTCTACTACCTCTTCTCCACCTATCTCGTTTCCAGTATCAGCTTCATCAGTCAGTGGAGAAATTGCTCTAGCACTTCTTTCCTTCTCTTCTTGATTGATCTGTTTAGAGTATTTCCAAGCCATGGATGATAATTCTTTAAAATCTTTCAGTTTGCTCTCTGCACTGTTTAAATATTGAAGTATGGAATCTGAAATATAAGAATACTCGTCGGCAGAAATTTTTGACTTCATCTTTGGCAATTTTTGGACAATGTCAGTTGGAATCTCCCCAGACTCATACACATACGCTTCATTTTGACTATCTAAGCTCAAGAAAAAGTCGGGAGCAATCCAATACAAGGCCATCGTAATCTTGCTGTTGCCATTTCCTTTCTTGTTTATAGCCAAATCAAAATAGTGTGAAAATTTTTCTTTCTTCTCAGCCGTAGGCTCCTTGCTATAGGTCAAAGCAGCAATGAAAAGTTCCCATAAGTCATCAATATCTTTCTCATCACGATCTCCGATGAAGTAATAGAAAGTCGCATTCTGATTATTCAGTACTGGTATGCTTTCAAAAGAGGATGGGATTTCCGCTTGGAGGTGGAATAATTCTGCTATAGCTGTCAGAATTTTGATGCGATTCTCTTCTGTTATTTTCTTATTGAAGAGTCCAAATATCGTAAAAGGATCAATATCTATCAGTTGATTGTCCTTTTCTAACGTGGGCATATGTATCTTTGTTTTGGTATAGATAGCTTTTACTTTCTCAACCAGCTCTGCTCTATTATCTTTATAGTCTACCAATTTCCAAGCAAATTCCTTATAAAAGTTTACCCAATTGAATTGATTTTGTTCATCCATAGTATCCTCCAACGGTGTTGTAGCTACACCTATTAAATTATGAGTTCGAATTTACCTATATTTTATCATTAAACATTCCTGTCGTAAACTTAGAATTTATATACTTGTGTAACCGTTTAATGCGGTACCTCAAAATAGTTGCTTTTGATATTTTTATATGATAATATGTGAATGAAAACGTTTTAGAAAGGTGTGATGGCTGTGCTGAAATACTCGAAAGTGCTGTTACTTGTCTTGCTTATTGCTACTGCTCTATCTTGTATCGGAATCTACTGGCTCGGAAAAGAGCAAAATAGATTATTAAATGAGCAGTGTCATTCCTTGAACATACGTATTATTAATGATCTAGGAACAAAAATTGATGCCATTGGTGGTCCGCAAAATCCGCGTATCATTGGATTCTATCAACGAGATGCCACTACTGCTATCAGCCAGCGGATTGGTACAGCTTCTGAGGAGGAATTGAAAATAGCTAAACCTGACAATCTATTCCAGAAAGAGTGGATTGTTCTCTATCCTCAAACGCGCAGCAGTCCCTTTGAAAATACTTCTGCCTATGCAGTAATGAAAACCAGTATCAAGGCTGACTGGCTCCATGTGACTACTTCGTCAGAGACGGAATTAGATATTTTTTATGAGAAGGCAGATGAAAGCTTGCTGACCTTGGAAGACTTGGTACAAGACAAGGAAAGTTTTCGTACTACACTAAAAACAATCCTAGTTTCAGCTAAAAATGAGGCTGAAATTCAAGTTCAAAAAGGTATTTTAGAAATGTTTGAGAGTGATGATTGGTCTGCTATTCCCTTTTCTTACGCTGAAAAATCTCTGATATTGGAGAAAGCTGTCATTTCAATTTCTGTATTTGTAGATAGTTTAAATCCCTACTATTTTTCAGAACAAACCCTTGCAGATTTGCGTTTATCAGAAGAATCGCGCCAGGCTTTGGAAGATTCGGTAGATAAGACAATTATCACCTATCCTTGAATAAACGGTGGGAGTGGGAAAGTCGTCATGGATGTCTTTCCCAGCTTCTTTATATTTTTTGTTTAACGAATTAAACGTTTTTGTGGATTTGAAAAATATTTTTTGTTATACTTGTGTTATGAAAACATCAACACTTGGAAAGTTACTAGAATTACCAAATTTTCACCACTTCTACACCGTTCCAATTAGAGAAAATACGGAGTCTTCTGGAAATTATATAATTGTTTTTGAACAGGACAAGCAACCTGTATTTGTTGATTTGAAAAATGAGACTGGTCACACTCGTGAGGTACGCTTTGCCAGTCATTTTGACAGCGCTGGTCTTCTGGTTGGATTAGGAGCCATTCCTATCAATTATTGGCCTACCTGCAAGATTCTTGGTGTGAAGAAAAATAATAATCGACGAGGACTTAGTCTATCTAGTCTGATGGATGGTTATGGACATCTACCTATTTTTAAGGAAATGGCAGAGCGTTATAGAGCGCGTGGGCAGTCAACCATTTATGACCCCTACCGTTATTCGTATACTATTGATGAGAAAAAGGTTATTAAGGATAATCAATTAACCCTTATTCCAAAGAAAGAATACGAAAAGATAAAAGATTTTCATCCTTTTTTGCAAACAAAGCATGGAAATGTTTATGCAGTTCCTTGTTTCTACCAAGACAGAAAACGAAATCAGATAACTAAAATATATATTATGGGCTGGTACTTTTATGAGAAGCAATTAAAAATATCTTGGAAACCTTCTCATTCTCGTAAAAGCCGCTGGCGTTCTTCGCTTGTTTCAGTTGATAAATTATCGGACCGCTTCTTCTTTCAAGGAGAATTGTATAAAAAAGGAACCTATCCAGTGTTCCTTGAAGACCTCACAATAAAAAATAAGGCCTACCAACATCGCCTGGATAGGGAGTTTGCAGCCTTTTTAAGTATTATTGAAGAACAAAAACGGAGAGCACAGCTCCGTGTTAAGTAGAAAATGGTTAGGTTGGTAAATTACCGACTATCATTTTTACGATTATCTTTTAGTTTTACAACGACTCGAAACTGGCGATCAGGATGATTTTCTGTATTGGACATCTGAATACGTGCCTCTAGAATATCGCTGTGTCCAAAATAGATTAACCGACTGATTAGTGAGTTTTTATCTGATGGGATATATCCTAACTTTGTGCCCTGATAAAAGATTGCTACAGCTTCTGAGTCATGTGGGTTTGACGGCTCTCCGACTAGCTGAACAGGTGTTCCTGGTTTGAGTTGGTCGATTACATCTAGTCCATCATAGTAGGCAAAGGCTGCCAAATGAAAATCTTGAACATTGCGTGTTGGTTCAAATGATGTGAATGTCATGTCTAACCTCCTAGAGAATCATTATGGTTGATAAACAATTTGATAATCTGCATTGATAATGACACCGTTTTGGTAAATAGTGTAACGGGCATTATCATCGCCTTCCAAAATATTATAAGGAATAGATTCGGTGCGCGTGTAGTTACCTTCAATGACGCGCCAATTGTTTTCGCCTAAAATTGAGTTGGCATAATCAATCGTTTTTGGTCCACTATCCAACTGGACGCCTGTTTCAGTATTTTTTAATGGGTCTATACCGCTAGTGGCTGAATTGGTCAAGCGATAATAAACATCTACCACGTCTGCTGCTGTTTCTTGGCTTATTACAATCATTCTATCGCGCGTAGAATCAGTAGTGTCTGTCTCAGTTGTATTTGCTTGTGTTCCTTTGGGAATCATTAATAGTGTTACATCGCCAATCGTTGCGTCTACATAGCCTGTTTCAAAAATTCCATCAGTTATTTTTCCGCGGCCAAGTAAGGACTGGCTATCTGCTACTAATCCTTTGCTATTGAAGACTAGTGAATTTCCTTGGCTATTTTGCCAGGTGCCTAGTATACTATCGTAATTGCCTTGCATTAGAGCATCTATATCCATAGAACTAAGAGAAATCTCATGTTGGATTGTTGATGAAGTGCTTGTATTGGCATTAGAAACCTGGGTATCAGCAGTTGAGGTACTTGCGGAACTGCCCTTCTTTTCAGTTTGACAGGCAGAAAGCGACATGATAGTGAGCAAGCCAAGAGCGAGTGCTAAATATTTTCTTTTCATTCTAGCTATCTCCCCTCTAATCCCTATGAATAGTAAAGCCAGTTGCCTGCTTGGTTGCCATAATGGTCATATCAGAAATCTGCACGTGTGCAGGTTGATTTGCAACAAATAGAGTACAGTTGGCAATATCATTTGCTTGAAGAGCATCAATTCCTTGATAGACTGTCGCTGCTCTCTCTTTATCTCCATGAAAACGGACTTGGCTAAAATCAGTCTCAACGATACCAGGTTGTAACGTAGTTACCTTGATATTTTTATCAATCGTGTCAATACGGATCCCGTCTGAAAGCACCTTGACAGCTGATTTGGTTGCAGCATAGACAGCAGCTCCTGCATAGGCGTAAATACCGGCTGTTGATCCAATATTGATAATATGACCCTCATTATTTTCAACCATTTGTGGCAATAACTGACGTGTCACAGTTAGTAATCCTTTAATATTGGTATCAATCATTGTCATCATGTCAGTCAAATCATAGTCTTGGAATTTGTCCAATCCCAATGCCAGGCCAGCATTGTTTACCAAAATATGAATTTGTCCAACTTCTTCTATGATTTTTTGACAATTTACAAGCGTTTGTTCCATATTTGTAACATCAAATGAATGAACTGATACCTGAACATGGTATTGCTTTTCAATATCTTGCTTAATTTCTTCTAGTTTGTCCAATCTTCGTCCTGTAATGATGATATTATCACCATTAGCAGCAAACACATAAGCGATTGCTTTGCCAATGCCACTACTTGCACCTGTAATCAATACATTTCGTTTCATCACTCTGTCTCCTATTCTCTTTATTATACTACAATTTTACCTAGTTTGTAAAAATGCTGTAGTTAAAAAACTCATCAGATTTCCGATGAGTTTGATAGGTATTAAAATAAATTAATGAGGCGCATCAGGTGCATATTAAAACGAACCTGTCTAGCATAGTAGATATTTCCACCATTTACATATAACTTCCCACCATTTAGCAAAGCCAAAGGATGAAAATAGGTATATGTTTCTTCTGTAGTATTCCCTAAGCTTGGTGCTACTACTGTTCTGGAGTATTCTTTCGCTAAAGAGAGTGTATGTTCTCCTCCATGCTCAGCAATATAGTCAATATAGGCTGGACCGAAGTTATACGCCTGAACTGCTGTCCAAACCTCTACTCCTTTTTCCTCAGCCAACCGTAGGTTTTCTGTCAGGTAGATAATTCCTTGCCGGATACTCTCTCTACTATCCGTGATGGTGTTAGCATAGCCAGTAGCGGACTCACTTGATTGCATGACATCTGCTTCTTGTCCCTTGGTTTCTGTGTAAATCATTGCTAGGACTAGTTCTTCATTAGCTGGTGTATCGTTTTCTGCCAATACTTCTTGTACCATAGTTTGATAGGTCATTACTTGCTTGACTGCACTGTAGGTTTGATAGAATTTGTAACCGAGAAAAATCAGCAAAAGAAGTATCAGCGTACGTATCAGTTTTTTCATTTACTTGCTCTTTATGTCTTCAATATTTTTGATAAGAATAGAATAGGTTCCGTTATCATTTTGAATAAACTCAACCGATTCTGCATCCTCATAGATTGCATTTGGCACAATCAACTCAATTCCGTTTGATAAAGATAGCTTCTGATTTTCAAATTTCTTAAGTTGACGGCTACTATCAATTTCATCGAAGGAAATCTTATCAGGTATGACCTCTTTCAGTTGATCGACGAAATTTAAACGAGCAGTCAGGTTGTTGTCGAATAACTGATCAGCCAATTTTTCAGGTGAAAGCTCGTTATCTTCTTCCAAATTGTTGAAAATAGCTGACTTGACTTTCGATTGAAATTGAAAATCACCTTGATGGAAATTGTCAGCAATCTTCTGTGCAGTTTGCTCTACTGCTTTGATTGATTTTTTTGCAGAAATAGCTGGTGTAACTTGCAGAAGATTATCTGAGAAATAATTGAGGAAGGCTCCATTATGTTTGATTCTTTTCTCAATCAAATGATACTTCCGCGTTTGAAGATTGACAATCAAGGCTTCATCAGGTGCTGAACCTGCTCCAGGTAAATTATTCTGGGTGATTTTTAAAGGACTTCCGCTTTCCAGACCAACGTGGGCGAGGTTTTCACGCAGTGAGATTCTCAAAAAGGTAAAATGTTCAACACCATTTCGTTCAAACTCTATGAAAATGAGGTCATTGGTTTTTAAATTCTCAGAAATTGAAAATTCTTCTTTCCATAGATTAGCAATCTTGACAGAGTTTGTCAGTAGGTCACCATCTAAATAGTCAAGAAAAGGATTGTCGGGGTTAAATTGTCCTGTTTTTGCTTCATCAGAAAAGACACGTTCAATCTTTTTACGCAAATATTCTTCTATTTTTGGGCTAACAGTCAAAAGCTGGTCGGCAAGGACCAGCTCTGTATCATCAGGACTAAATTGATGTATGATGGCTTTTTTTACAAATATATCCATTATAAACCTTCGTAAAGTGGGAATTGATCTGTCAAAGCACGCACTTCTTGACGGACTTCCTCAAGAGCGGTTTCATTTTCTGCATTTTCAAGTGCTTTGATAGTTAGTTGTGCAACCTTGCGAGCTTCCTCTACTCCAAAACCGCGAGCAGTAATGGCCGCGGAGCCAATACGGATACCGCTTGTTTTGAATGGTGAGAGTTTTTCGTAAGGAATTGAGTTTTTATTGAGAGTAATATTTACTTCATCGAGGAGATGCTGAGCAACCTTACCGTTTTCAACGACCTTTGTCACGTCAACTAGGAAGAGATGGTTGTCTGTTCCTCCTGTGATGACTTTAAAGTTAGGGTTTGCAAGGAAGACTTCAGCCATGACCTTGCTGTTTTCAATCACTTTTTGAGCATAGTCTTTGAAAGCTGGGTCCAAAACTTCTTTGAAAGATACGGCTTTTGCAGCAATAACATGCTCTAATGGACCACCTTGGATGCCTGGGAAGATGGCTGAGTTGATTTTCTTGATGAGCTCTTCATCATTGGTCAAAATCAAACCACCACGAGGTCCACGAAGTGTTTTGTGAGTTGTTGTTGTTGTGATATGAGCGTGAGGAACTGGGTTTGGATGGAGACCAGCAGCTACAAGACCAGCAATATGGGCCATGTCCACCATCAATTTTGCACCAACTGCATCAGCAATTTCACGGAATTTAGCAAAGTCAATTGTACGTGCATAGGCTGAAGCACCTGCGACAATCAATTTTGGCTGTACTTCTTTTGCTTGTTTTAAAATTGCATCGTAATCAAGCAAGCCAGTTTCTTCGTCAACATTGTAAGCTACAAAGTTGTAAGTTTGTCCTGAGAAGCTAACGGATGCACCGTGAGTCAAGTGACCACCTGCAGCTAAGTCCATCCCCATAACAGTGTCTCCTGGCTCAATCAAGGCCATGTAGGCAGCACAATTGGCCTGGCTTCCTGAGTGTGGCTGAACGTTAGCAAATTTTGCACCGAATATTTCTTTAGCACGTTCAATAGCTAAACTTTCAACTACGTCAACGCATTCCGTACCGCCATAGTAACGACGACCTGGGTAACCTTCTGCGTATTTATTGGTCAAAATAGAACCTTGAGCTGCCATAACAGCTTTAGAAACAACGTTTTCAGACGCAATCAATTCGATATTATTTTGTTGGCGTTTTTCTTCAGCTTGGATAGCTTCCCAAACTTCTTTATCAAATTCTTTGTAGTTAACTTTGTCAAAAATCATGTGCGGTACTCCTTTGTATTGGGCTAAATGTGCTTGATAAAACGCTTCTGCATTTTATCGGAGTGATAGCCATTCTTTTCGTAGAAAAGATGGGCTTGGAGACGACTTTCAGCAGAATTGAGGCGAATAAAATGGTAGCCCTCTTTCTGTGAAATTTGCTCAACAGCTAGTCCGAGAATATTGAGGCCTGTATCTGAATAGAGACTTTCATAGACTTGTGCGTGAATGTAGCCTTGCACTGCGCCACTTATGTCATCTATATAGGCCAATAAGATATGCCCCAATGTACTCGTGCATCTAAAAAACTGTCGCTCAGTTTGTTCCAATGAACAATCATACCCTAAGGATTGAGCATTGATTTCTCGGATGACTACCAAGTCACCTTTCTCAATGGGACGAATCATAACACTACCTCAAATTCTATTTCGGGAATGGCTTTCTGAATCTCTTCGCGGCTGATAGCACCTTGGCGCAAAATTCGCGCTTTCTGTCCAGAAAGGTCCAAAATCGTTGAATCAATACCTGTCAGAGCTTGGTCATCCTCAATGCCAGGCAAATCAACTGAAAATTGTGCCTGGATGTCCGAAAACTTCTTGCCACTTTCATTTCCTGAAATATTGGCGGATGGTCCAATAAGTGGTCCAGTCTCCGAAATCAAACGTAAGGTTTGTTCGTGATTGGGAAGACGAAATCCAACAGTATCCAGACCAGAATTAACCCAAAAAGGAACTTTATCGTTCGCTTTCAGGATGATCGTTAGTGGTCCTGGCATAAATCTATTATACAGTTTCTCCAGAAAAAATGGTGTATTTTGACTGAAAAAATAAATATCGTTCAGATTTGAGACATTTAAGTTCATTGCCTTGTCCCTAGGGCGCTGTTTCAACTGATAGACGCGATTGACTGCATCTTCATTCAAGGCTTGGGCAAAAAGCCCATAGACTGTTTCAGTTGGAAGGATAACAGCACCACCATTTTCAAGAATTGTTCGGAGTTTATCCATTGTCATCCGCTACGACCTTTCTATCCTGTCCAAATTGGTCTTTGAGGACTCGAATTCGCTTTTTGGGGAAATGCAGAGCGAGTAAGTCAGTTAGGTCTTGCCCTTGCTTGTAGCCAATTTCAAAGTAGAGTTTTCCATCCTCTTTCAAAAAGGTCCCTGCTTGCTCCGCAATTTGTCTGTAAATAGCCATGCCATCTTCTTCCGCAAATAAGGCCAGATGTGGCTCAGAAGTCAATACATTGAGTCCAACTTCGTCTGTGTCATCTGGCGAGATGTAGGGAGGATTGGAAACGATGATGTCAAATTGCCCTGTCACAGCTTGCAAGACATCCGATTCCAGAAAGTGAACAGAGACTTGGTTGGTTCTTGCATTTTCCTTAGCCACTGCTAGGGCATCCTTTGAAATATCAACCGCAACCACTTCCCAATCAGGTCTAGCTTTTGCAAGGGAAATAGCTATAGCACCGCTTCCTGTACCGATGTCTAAGATACGCAAACCTGCTCCGCTATTTTCCTGCAAAATCAAATCAACTAATTCTTCCGTTTCAGGTCTTGGAATCAAGACTCGCTCATCCACCGCAAACTCCAAGCCATAAAAATCAGCCTTGCCGATAATGTACTGGGCAGGTCGGTGCTGGGAAAGTTGCTGAAAAATCGCATCAATCTCTTCTTTGTTAGTCGGTGTAACTTCCTGACGGAGCAGGAGGAGAAATTCCGTAAAGTTCAATCCCTTTAAGCCACGAAAGGTGAAGGACAGGGATTCTGCCTCTTCACCAATTGCGACTAATTGTTCTTCGTATGCTGCAAATAATTGAGCGTAATTCATTATTTGTTAAGCTCTTCTAGTTTTTGCGTCTGATCGTAAAGTACAAGAGCATCTACGACTTCGTCCATCTTACCTGACAAGATAGTATCCAGCTTTTGCAAGGTCAAGCCGATACGGTGATCTGTCACACGGTTTTGTGGGAAGTTGTAAGTACGGATACGCTCTGAACGATCACCAGTACCAATGGTTGATTTACGCTCTGCATCCTGCTCATCTTGGGCAATCTGTGCAAAGTGGTCTGCAACACGGGCACGGATGATCTTCATGGCCTTTTCACGGTTTTTCTGCTGGGTCCGTTCTTCCTGCATCTCTACTTTGATGTTGGTTGGCAAGTGAACGATACGCACGGCAGTCGCAACCTTGTTGACGTTCTGTCCACCAGCACCAGATGCGTGGTAAATATCGACACGAAGATCTTTTGGATCGATGTCGTATTCCACTTCTTCAACTTCTGGCATGATGAGAACGGTTGCTGTTGAGGTGTGGACACGACCTTGGCTTTCTGTCACAGGGACACGTTGGACACGGTGAGCTCCTGATTCATACTTGAGTTTTGAATAAACGGATTGACCAGAGACCATGGCAACCACTTCCTTGATACCGCCGACACCATTGTAAGAAGCCTCCATGACTTCAAAACGCCAGCCTTGACCTTCTGCATACTTTTGATACATGGTCAAAAGGTCTCCAGCAAAGAGGGCGGCTTCATCACCACCTGCAGCACCACGGATTTCCAAGATGATGTTTTTGTCATCGTTAGGGTCTTTTGGTAAAAGAAGGATTTTCAGCTTTTCTTCGTAAGCCTCTTTGTCAGCTTTAGCTTGTTTGAGTTCTTCCTTAGCCATTTCCTCCAAGTCAGCATCACCAGAAGATTCTTTAATCATCTCTTCTGCATCGACAATGTTTTGAAGTACAGTCTTATATTCGCGGTAGGCTGTTACTGTATCACGAGTTGCAGCCTCTTCCTTAGACAACTCCATAAAACGCTTGGTATCGCTGACTACATCTGGGTCAGACAACAATTCACCAAGTTCCTCATAACGGTCTTCCACCGCTTGTAATTGATCATAGATGTTCATAAAATTAAGATACAAAGCCCGTTAAGCAAGCACAGTCAAAATAGGAATTTTGACCAAGTGTTACAAACACTTGGAGAAATTATCTTTTTGACACAGCTTGTAGGGCGTGTTCATTTCCTTTCTGTAATATGTAGGTCATGAAAATTGGCACAGAGTCATAGGCAAATTCAGTTCTATATAGATGCTCGGTTTACAGCCGCTTCTCATTTCATTTTCAAAAATTAGGGTAAATCTTTAATTTCTGGTGAAAAATAATGTTTGCGACAGACAGGAATGTAGGTTTCATTGCCACCAATTTGGATTTGTTCTCCTTCATAAGTGGGTTTTCCATCCTGCGTTCTTAAAACCATTGTCGCTTTTTTAGAACAATATTGGCAGATTGTTTTGATTTCATCTAATTTATCAGCCAATAAGAGCAAATGTTGGGAACCTTCAAACAGTTCATTTCGGAAATCATTTTTAAGACCGAAAGCCATAACGGGTACATCTAATTCATCGACTACGCGAGCAAGTGCGTAGACATGATGACGTCGAAGAAATTGTGCTTCATCAATGAGAACACAGTAAGGACGTGGTTCCATTTTTTCAATAAAACCAAAGATATCCATATCATCGTCAATCGCCACTGCATCTCTTCTCATGCCTATACGACTGGATACAACACCAAAGGCATCACGAGTATCAAGTGCAGATGTCATGATAACAACAGGTTTTCCTTGTTCTTCATAGTTGTGGGCAACCTTCAAAATCTCAATGGTTTTTCCTGAGTTCATTGTCCCATATTTATAATATAATTGAGCCACTTTTCTCTTTCCAATCTTAAATTTTCACTCCTTCCATTTTATCATAAAATGGTCCTTATGGAAATAGAAAAACAAGCCCGTTTTGAGCTTGTTTGATATTAAGACCAGGGGAATGATAAGAAATTTCCGACACACTCAAAAATGATTTTAGCTGCCGTTGGTTTCCACTTGTAGAGCATAACACAACCATATATTAGGCTGTAAAAAGAAAATGCAAGAAACAAAGGTCCTTCCCATATACTCTTGGCAAAAACAGTTGCTACTAGATACAAACATAATCCAGCGAGTAGGAACGATAAAATCATACGGTATTTATAGGCCATGAGTAATCCCTCCTTTAAGGATAGTATAGCAAACGATGTAAACGCTGTCAATGTTTTTCTTACTCACACCCAACTCCATCTCCATCACGGTCTAAATGACTACCGTAACCTGGTTCTCCACGATAGATTGGTGCAGCTCCTGCTTGTCTAACTGCCTTACAATTTGGATAATATGTGTTTTGAGATGGTGTAGCAGCAAATTGCTGAACTTGGCTTTCTGCTTCTGCAACTTTTTGCGCTTCGGCGGCGAGACGTTCTTCCTCCTCTTTACGTGCTTTCTCAGCAATGGCTTTTTCAGCATTCCAATATTTGATAATGACTTTGCTATCTTTTTTGATGACCTTATCATTCATCTCGTTAAAAGATTTTCCATCAATCTCGACCGCAATGATTTGTCCATTTTTAGCAATTTCATTGGTCTCTGTTGCTACTTCAGATACTT
Organism: Streptococcus sp. 2018WUSS126; assembly: GCF_044427425.1. Taxonomy (NCBI): domain Bacteria; kingdom Bacillati; phylum Bacillota; class Bacilli; order Lactobacillales; family Streptococcaceae; genus Streptococcus; species Streptococcus sp. 2018WUSS126. Next base: position 34,483 of record NZ_JAOTGB010000018.1, read on the forward strand.
GAGAAAAACCACCGTCAGTAAACAATTTTTTAGTATCTGCAGCTGTTTTTGTTGAAATGGATGATGGCAGTTCAGCGAAGCTAGAGAAATCGTAGTAGGTGATTACAATGGGGGGTGATTTTTTGCTGATAATCTCCTGTTTGGTGGGCAATTGAAGCTCTGCGCCAGCTAGACTAATTTTTTGAATTTTTTCGTGCTTTGCTTTATCCTTGTCCGCAACAGCAGTCCACTTGATGTCTGTAAATCCTGCTGTTTTTAGCTGTTTTTCGAGCTCTGGCTTTGTTTTAGCCTCTGCTAGATTTTCTGGTAGTTTGATGTTATCTTTGCTAACGTCAAAATAGGTTAATGTAACAGGGAGACTAGTAGAGTAAAAATGATTGGATTGATAGGTGTGATTTCCGATTTGAAGGCGATCAATCTTATCTTTTTTGTCTGCATTGCCTTCTTCTACTAGCAGAACAGGAGTTAGTTCGACTTGTTTAAAACCTGAATCTTTCAGCTCTTTCTCGACATCTGCTAAATTTTTAGAAGCTGGTAGGTTGAATTCAACGGCATCTTTTTTGGGAACATGGTAGGAGATTGTAATTGGGATATTTTTTAAAGCCCGTCCTTCCTTCCAATCTTCTCCGTCAACAGAGACGAGTTCGACAAGATCGCTTTCTCCCCTATTTTTCCAAATTCTAAATCAGTAATTTCCACCCCCTGAATATTTTTAAAACCTGCTTCCTGAAGATGTTTTACGACTGTTACATACTGTTGTCCATAAAGGTCATCTTTTTTCGGAAGCTCAGCAGTCATTAATTGTGAACCGATAAATGTTGTAAGTAGGACACCACCAGTTATTCCTGCTGTTTTCCCATTAAGAAACTTTCTAGATTTTTTTATTGACGTTTCGCTAACTATCTGAGTTGCTTTTTTCTTAAACATAAATCATTCTCCTTATTGTTAATCGCGATATTATTATAAAAAAATATAAATATATTTTGCAATACATTATGAAAATATCCTTGGAGAATCATAAAAACTATGGTACAATAAACGAAAAATAAAGGAGGAAATATATGCCGTTTGTACGTATTGATTTGTTTGAAGGACGCACGGAGGAACAAAAGATTGCCCTTGCGCGTGAAGTAACAGAGGTTGTATCTCGTAATACTAATGCGCCAAAAGAAGCCATTCATGTTTTCATCAATGATATGCCTGAGGGGACTTACTACCCACAAGGTGAAATGAAACGTAAATAAGAGAAAACACTCTTGCAACAAAATGCAGGAGTGTTTCTTTGTATCAAGTTTATTTCTTATCGTCTTCATCCATGCTGAGAACGCTGAGGAAGGCTTCTTGAGGTACTTCGACAGAGCCGATGGCTTTCATCCGTTTCTTACCAGCTTTTTGTTTTTCTAGGAGTTTGCGTTTACGGGAAACGTCACCACCATAACACTTGGCCAAAACGTTTTTGCGAAGGGCCTTGATGTCGCTACGGGCAACGATTTTCTGACCGATAGCAGCTTGGATTGGTACTTCAAACTGTTGACGAGGAATGATTTTCTTGAGTTTGTCCACGATGATTTTCCCACGTTCATAGGCAAATTCCTTGTGGACGATAAAGCTGAGAGCATCGACCTTATCCCCATTAAGGAGAATATCCATTTTCACCAACTTGGATGAACGATATTCAGAAATCTCATAGTCGAAGCTGGCATAACCACGAGTGGATGACTTAAGCTTGTCAAAGAAGTCGAAGACAATCTCCGCAAGTGGAATTTGGTAGATGACATTGACACGGTTATCATCGATATAATCCATAGTCACAAAGTCACCACGTTTCCGCTGAGCCAATTCCATGACTGCACCGACGTATTCCTGCGGTACCATGATTTGTGCCTTAACATATGGTTCTTCGATAGTTGCAATCTTGGTTGGGTCTGGGAATTCGGACGGGTTGGCTACATCAATCATTTCACCGTCCGTCATGTTGACATGGTAGACTACCGACGGTGCTGTCATGATGAGGTCAATGTTAAATTCGCGCTCAATCCGTTCTTGAATAACATCCATGTGCAAGAGACCTAAGAAGCCACAACGGAAACCAAAGCCGAGGGCCTGCGATGTTTCAGGTTCAAACTGCAAGCTGGCATCGTTGAGCTGGAGCTTTTCCAAGGCTTCACGAAGGTCGTTGTACTTGTTGGAATCAATTGGATAGATACCTGCAAAGACCATTGGGTTCATCTGTTTGTAGCCTGAGAGTGGCTCACTGGCTGGATTATCCGCTAAGGTTACTGTATCACCGACACGAGTATCAGCCACAGTCTTGATAGAAGCTGCGATATAGCCAACATCTCCAACTGCTAGGAAATCACGACCAATGGCTTTTGGTGTGAAAATTCCGACTTCTGTTACATCAAAGGTCTTGCCGTTGCTCATCATCTGGATGGTATCACCTGGCTTAACGACACCATTGACGATACGAACTTGGAGGATAACCCCACGATAAGGGTCATAGACAGAGTCAAAAATCAATGCTTGCAATGGAGCAGCCACATCACCAGTCGGTGCTGGAACCTTCTCGACAATCTGCTCCAAGATCTCCTCGATACCAATACCTGCCTTAGCTGATGTTGGCACTGCTTCTGAAGCATCCAAACCAATCACATCTTCGATTTCTTGACGAACACGCTCTGGGTCTGCTGCTGGCAGGTCAATCTTGTTAATGATAGGCAGGATTTCCAAATCATTGTCCAAGGCTAGATAAACGTTAGCCAAGGTCTGTGCTTCAATCCCTTGAGCAGCATCCACCACCAGAATCGCACCCTCACAGGCCGCAAGAGAACGCGATACTTCATAGGTAAAGTCCACGTGTCCTGGTGTGTCAATCAAGTGGAAAATGTATGTCTCTCCATCTTTAGCTGTATAGTTGAGTTCGATAGCATTCAATTTAATGGTGATACCACGCTCACGCTCCAAATCCATACTATCCAGCAACTGAGCTTGCATTTCACGGCTGGAAACTGTTTCTGTCTTCTCAAGAATACGGTCAGCCAAGGTTGATTTACCATGGTCGATGTGGGCAATAATGGAGAAATTACGAATTTTCTCCTGTCGTTTTTTCAAATCTTCTAAATTCATGTTTCTTCCTCTACAAGGGTATTACTCTTTATTATATCAGAAATACCAAGAACTTGCCATAAGAAAAACGGGAGTGGGAAAGAACTCCTGCATTCATAGAAGAGTTCGTCTTCCCACCCCCGCACAGTTGATTAGGACAGATTTGGAGTGTGAAACACGAACAAATCTGCCAATCAACCACTGCGCTGAGATGTTGACACAAACTTTGAGTAGGATTGCTGTGGTTGAACTGCTCTGCTATTTTCCCAGCCAAAGACCGATCTCTCGTTCGGCTGCTTCTGCACTATCTGAGCCATGAACGACATTTGCCACAATTCCCTCAACGGGCGCTGTCGCAAAATCTCCACGAATAGTCCCAGGTAAGGCGTTTACTGGATTGGTAGCTCCCATCATATCTCGCCAAGATTTGATAACTTCTGGCCCTTCTATAATGCCAGCTATCATCGGCCCGCTCGTCATATATTGTACTAATTGCGGGAAGAAAGGTTTATCTGTCAAATGATCATAATGTTGACTGATTACCTCTTCTGTCGCTGTAACCATTTTTAAATCTCGGATTTGAAATCCCCTGCGTTCGATACGTGAAAGAATTTGTCCCGCAAGTCCACGCTTAAGAGCATCTGGTTTGATGATGAAGAAAGTACGTTCCATGATTTTTCTCCTGAACTGTTTATTAGATGTTGCTTAAGATAGCATCCCATGCCTGATCGTATCCGTGACGAGTCTCAGAAGAAAAGATAACGAATTGATCATTTTTATCAAAATCCAATTTCTTTTTAATCATCGATTCGTGCTTATTCCACTTTCCTCGTGGGATTTTATCAGCCTTCGTTGCCACAATAATAACAGGAATTTCATAATATTTCAAGAAATCATACATTTGAACATCATCTGCTGATGGCTCATGACGCATGTCTACTAAACTCACCACAACACGTAGATTTTCTCGTGTCGTCAAATACTCTTCGATCATTTTGCCCCACTTAGCACGCTCAGTTTTGGATACTTTAGCATAGCCATAACCTGGAACATCTACGAATCGAATTTTATCATCTATATTATAAAAATTGAGTTGTTGAGTCTTTCCTGGTTTTCCTGACGTACGTGCAAGATTTTTTCTTCCTAGAAGAGTATTGATAAATGAGGACTTTCCAACGTTAGATCGCCCGGCAAGGGCAATTTCTGGAATGTCATCGCCCGGATACTGGGCTTTTGAAACAGCACTGAGCAAAATCTCAGCATTATGTGTGTTGATTTCCATTTTATACCTTTCATAAATAAGGGTAGAAAACAATCAGTTTCCACCCTTTATTTTTTTATGCAGTTTCTAGTAAAGGCTTTTCCTTACCGTCTACTGCTGCTTTTGTTACACGAACACGTTTAACGTTATCTTGGCCTGGCACCTCAAACATGACATCCAACATCGTTTCTTCAATGATGGAGCGAAGTCCACGAGCACCAGTCTTACGTTCAATTGCTTTTTCTGCAATTGCTAACAAGGCGTCCTCATCAAAGTCAAGCTCCACGTCATCATAAGACAAGAGTGTCTGGTATTGTTTTACAAGAGCATTCTTCGGTTCCGTCAAAATGCGTACCAAATCCTCTGTTGTCAATTGGTCCAAAGCTGCGAATACAGGCAAGCGACCAATCAACTCTGGAATGATACCGAATTTTTGAATATCGTCTGCAATGATATGTTGCATGTATGATTCTTTTTCATCAATAGCACGATTATTATGACCAAAACCGATGATTTTTTCACCGAGACGCTGTTTGACGATTTCTTCGATACCATCAAATGCACCGCCAACGATAAACAGGATATTTTTGGTGTCCACGTGAATCATTTCTTGGTTTGGATGTTTGCGTCCGCCTTGTGGTGGTACGCTGGCCACAGTTCCCTCGATAATTTTTAGGAGAGCTTGCTGGACACCTTCACCAGATACATCGCGGGTAATGGACACATTTTCACCTTTTTTGGCAATTTTATCAATTTCATCCACATAGATAATTCCTCTTTCTGCACGGTCGATGTTAAAGTCTGCAGCCTGCAAAAGTTTGAGGAGGATATTTTCTACGTCTTCACCAACATAACCCGCCTCAGTAAGAGCGGTCGCATCAGCAATAGCAAACGGGACATTCAAACTTTTAGCCAAGGTCTGAGCTAGGAAGGTTTTTCCTGAACCAGTTGGGCCAATCATAAGGATATTTGATTTTTGCAAATCAACATCGTTCTCATCACGGCTATCCTGGAAATTGATACGTTTGTAGTGGTTGTAAACGGCTACTGCTAAAGCACGTTTTGCACGATCCTGTCCGATGACGTAGTTGTTCAGGATATTGAGTAATTCTTGTGGCTTTGGCGTATCGGCTAAGTCTGTCAAAACTTCTTCTGCCAGTTCCTCACGAATGATTTCCTGTGCTAGTTCCACGCATTCATTACAAATGAAGACATTGTTCCCAGCGATAATTTTTTTAACTTCTTCTTGATTTTTTCCGCAAAATGAGCAATAGATTAGCTCATGTGTATGCTTAACAGCCATGTGTTTCCTCTTTCATATCTCTTATCTAAATAAAAATCCATAAATGGCATGAATACTATTGACCAGATTGGTAAAAGCATTCAGTAAAAATAAAATTGCTAAACCAAAACGTTTCTTCCGAAAGGCTTGAATCGCACAAAGAACACAAATCCCACAGAGAAATGCTGTAAATAAACCGAATAAACTTCTCTCCATGCCTAACCATCTCTTCTTTCATAGGTTTTTATTGTAAAATCATACGGGTTTTTCTCGTCTTTTGGACGTAAATTGGCGCTTTGTAGCTGAAATTTCTCCATAGGAAATGCTTTCGGAAAATACACATCGCCATTAAATTGACCGTGAATATCTGTCACTATTAATGTTTCGATGTAAGGTGCAAAGGCAGTAAAAATTTGTCCCCCACCAAGCACAAATAGTGTCTGCTCCTGTTTGTTATACCAATCTAGGACATCTTCCACACTGTGTAAAATGGTAACACGTTCACTCTCTAGTTGATAGGTTTTATCCGTTGTCAAAACAATGGTGTGACGATTGGGAAGAGCACGTTTCCCCATGCCGTCGAAGGTTATACGTCCCATCACCATCGTGTGACCTGTTGTCGTTTCTTTGAAATGAGCAAAATCAGCAGGCAATAACCAAGGCAGTTTATCACCTTTCCCAATCAATCCATTTTCATCTTGAGCCCAAATAGCAACAATCTTTTTAGTCATTTTCTCTCACTTTCCGTCCTATCATTCTATCAAAAAAACATGAAAAATGCACTTACCAAGTAGGGCTAGTGCATTTTTTTATCATATTGAAACTATCATCGACTCCTCAGAGATAGGGAAGATTCCGAGATTCGTAGAATGTGAATCTCGCTGGTGCTGGCATGCCCCCCTCATCTTAAATCGCCAAGTCAAATTTGAGTTGCGGCTTAACTGGCTTCGAAAGTCTGAGTATAGACTGTTGAAGGTTGGAAGTGAAACAGGTCGGGGAACTGTTTCAGCCCGAGCCTAAAAATAAAGAAGCGAGGTAAAAGAACGAAGTTCTTCACTGCTAATCCAGTTAAATTGCTAAGTCGAATTTTAACTGCGGCTTAACCGGCTCATAGTCCACCAACTCAAAATCTTCTGATTTAATATCAAAAAAGTTTGTTCCGTCTGGGACGTTCAAGACTAAACGAGGCTCTACTTCAGATGGTGTACGGCGGAGCAATTCTTCAGCTTGTTCAAACTGATTGTCATAGATGTGAAGATTGTTGATGAAATAGAAAAACTTCCCAACCTTCCAGCTAAAATGTTTAGCAATCATCATCTGAAGGGCTACATACTGCATAGCGTTGATATGATGGGCTACTAGCATATCATTTGACCGCTGAGTTAGAGTTGCATCCAGGTAAATCTCCCCATCCACTCGTCGAACGTCAAACATAGTCTGAAAGGCACATGGCAAGAGACCAGCAGATTGGTCAAAGGCTTCATAATCCCACAAAGAAATCACATTGCGGCGATTCCATGGATTTTCCTCCAATTGTTTGAGAATCTTGGAAATGATGTCATGTTTTTTCACAATAGCACCGTAACGTTCACCGATTGTGCCAGTTCCCTCAACTTCCCAATCATTCCAATACTGGACACCGTATTTTTCCTGTAAAACCGACAAATCATTGGTCTGGTCTTGGTAAATCCAGAGAATTTCTTTGATGGCCGACTTAATTGGAATAGGTCTAAGTGTTGTAATAGGAAACTCGCCCTTAGACAAATCATATTCAGCAAAGGCACCTGTAACGTACTTGGAATTAGCTACATTTCCATCCTTGTAACGTGGGCGAGCATTTTCTGAAAAAACGCCCTCTTCCATAATCTTACGAATGTTTTCTTTAAAAATAATATCTGCTTTAGTCATGAGTTTAGTATAGCATGTTCTGAGAAAAAACTCCAGTTTGCACTGGAGTTCTCATTTATATAGCAAGGGGTAGAGGTTGAGCTGAAACAGACCAGAAAGGGCAGTTACTAGGCTGAACAATATAAAATACAAGGCAACCAAGAGAACACTCAACAATATCTGACGAACATTTTTAGTGTAAATAGCCGTTGGTAAACTAGCGAGACCGAAAAAGGGAATGATGAAAAATGTTAGTTTAAAATTCACATTTACAATATCAAACCATTGGCCTATTGGTAAAAATAGCATGACGATGAGAAAAATTGCGATACCATATAAAACTAGATTTAATCTTTTTAGTAAAGTCAGGTTCATAACCACTCCTTCTAGGGACCAAATATAAAGTAGCCAATACCGAATATCAGAGGAAATGAGATAATTAAAAAGATACTAATCAAACCAGTCCACAATTTTTTATAATAGATAGATAGTATAAGAATTAGAGCCCCCAGTAGAGGGAGAATCAACATGGTTGCTACGTTTCCCCAGCTAGACGGGAAAAACCAGTCACGAATCAAGTTATCAAGGAAAAAGGCAGATAACAAAATCAATAAACCAAGAATGGTCAGATAGTTGATTATTTTAGACATGTTTACCTGTTTCATAAGGTGCCACTCCTTTCTCTTTACACTTTCATTGTACGCTTAAATACTACATTTTTCAATATATGTATATAAAGAAATTGTGACGGCGGATTTTAAAAAAGCAGAGGGAACTCTGCTTTGAACGATTATTTCAAGACGAGTGATGCTGCGCCCAATACACCTGCATCATTACCACGTGTTGCCAAGACAATTTGTGTACTTTCCTTGATTTGTGGGAAGCTATTTTCAGCAAAGACCTTGCGAACACCATCCAATAAAAACTCTCCTGCAGCTGATACACCGCCACCCAGAACGATGTAGGCAGGATTGAGGACTGCAGCAATGTTTGCACAAGCAACACCTAGGTATTCTGAGAAGTGACGGTAGACAATCAAAGCCAAATCATCGCCTTCTTTTGCCAAATCAAAGACATCCTTAGCCGTTACATCTTGACCATCGTCAATCATTTGTTTCAGTTTTGCATCGCCAGCGTATTGATCAGCATAGCGACGGCTGAGATTGACAATACCTGTTGCTGAAGCCACAGTTTCCAAGCACCCTTTTTTACCACAAGTACATGCAAATGGCTCATCAAAGTCAACTGTGATATGGCCCAATTCACCACCAGCACCTTTGATCCCACGAATCAAGTTTCCAGCAGCGATGACACCACCGCCGACACCTGTACCAAGCGTCATAAAGACAACGTTTGGATTGTTGTTTCCAGCACCAACCCATTGCTCACCAAGGGCCGCTACGTTTGCATCATTGTCGATAAAGAATGGCAAACCAAGGGCAGATTCAAACTGCTCTTTAACCAATTGCAAGGTTTTCCAGTTGAGGTTATAGGCACCGATAACAGTACCAGCTTCGCTATCAACGACACCTGGAGACCCCATACCAACACCCAAGAAATCATCCTTTGTCAAACCATGTGTTTCAAATCGATGCTTGATACTGTCAATAATATCAGGAACAATGTGACTTCCATCATCCAAAATATTTGTCTTGATAGACCATTTTTCTTGAATTTCTCCCTCAGTAGTCAAAATGGCCAATTTAACAGATGTACCACCCAAGTCAATACCGATAATTTTTTTAGACATAATCATCACCTCAAATGTATTTTCTTTATTATAACACAATGCAAAGGTTTGCGTAAAGCCTTTTCAAAAATTTGTACGGATAAAAATAAACTGCTCTATCGAAAGAGATAGAGCAAAATTAAAAATTGAATATGTAAGATAAACCTTCCAACGGAAAAGAGCATAACTGTTGTAAAATTACTACCTTCTTTCGTTCCATTATAGAGAAAAAGAGTAGAAATAAAGGTAAATCCTAGAGCAAACCCCACCATCTGCAAGTCGTGATAAGACTGACTATAAAAATAAAGCGTGACAGCCAGCAAGAGCATGGATAAGACCGTTAACACCAAGCGCAATGTATTCATTTTTTTGGTCTTTAAATAGCTAAACAAAGCCGCTCCCAAGGTCACCAAGAGATAGATGACCATATATGACATGACAAGAACTTTCATCTAGCCCTCCAACTCGCTCAGATACTCATACCGCTCATATTTTTCCAAGAGCAGGTCGTTTTTCTCATCCAATTCCTTCTGCAAATCGGACAATTTTGTAAAATCACTGCCACAGGTCAGCATTTCCGCCTCGATTTTCGCAATCCGCTCCTCCAAGCCAGCAATATCCTCTTCGATGGTTGCCCATTCCTGCTTCTCAAAGTAGGACATCCGCTTCTTGTTCTCTTTGACCTTTTCGCTTTTCTCCTTTGGTTTTTCCAGGGAAATGGCAGAGCTGGAAGCCAGAAAGGCCTTCTCATCCAGATAGTCTGTGTAGTTGCCAAAGAAGGTCTCAATACCGTTATCTTCGAAAGCCAAGATTTTATTGGCTACCTTGTCCAGGAAATAACGATCGTGACTAACGGTAATGACTGGACCAGTAAAGCCCTGCAAGAAATGTTCCAAGACTGTCAGAGTCGCTATGTCCAAGTCGTTGGTCGGCTCATCTAGTAAGAGAACATTGGGCCGTTGCAAAAGAATCTTAAGTAAATAAAGTCGCTTCTTCTCCCCACCTGATAACTTTTCAATCAAGGTACCGTGGGTATTACGTGGGAAGAGGAATTGCTCCAAGAGTTCTGCAATAGAAACCATACCAGATGTCGTCTGAGCTTCTTCTGCCACTTCCTGCAAGAAATTGATGACCCGCTTGCTTTCGTCCAAGCCCTTGATGGTCTGAGAAAAATAACCGATACGGATGGTTTCACCAATATCTACCTTACCGCTGTCTGCCTGCAAATCACCTGCGATTAGATTGAGTAAGGTAGATTTTCCTTTACCATTATCACCAACAATACCGATGCGGTCCTTGTTTTGAATGAGCAGGGTAAAGTCCGTTAAAATTGGCTTGTCAGGATAGGAAAAGCTGACATTTTCAAAGTTGATGACTTTTTTACCGATACGAGAGGTTTCAAAATTGATTTCTAGTTCACTATCGTCTATCTTGTTGGCTAAATCGCCTTTGAGGTCATGGAAACGATTGATGCGAGCCTGCTGCTTGGTTGCACGAGCTTGAGGTTGTCTACGCATCCAAGCCAACTCCTGCTTGTAGAGTTGCTCTTTCTTATGGCGAAGGGCTGCATCTCGCTCGTCCTGTTCTGCCTTTAAACGAACATAGTCCTGGTAATTTCCCTGATATTCGGTTAAGCTGGCGCGGTCCAATTCAAAAATCCGTGTCGCCACATTGTCCAAGAAATAGCGATCGTGGGTAATGAAGAGAACGGACTTTTTAGTATTTTTCAAAAAAGTCGTTAACCACTCAATGGTATCAATGTCCAAGTGGTTAGTCGGTTCATCCAGCAAGAGCAAGTCAGCATTGCCAAGGAGAACTTGGGCCAATTGCACTCGCCTACGTAGACCACCTGATAACTCAGCAACAGTTTTGTTGAGGTCTGTCAAGCCTAGTTTTGAAAGAACTGTTTTAACCTGGCTTTCAATCTCCCAAGCATTGAGAGAATCCATCTCTGCCATGACTTTCTCCAGTCTTGCTTGACTGGCTTCATCGTAATGAGATAAGAGCAATTCGTATTCACGAATCAGCTGGGTTTCACGGAGGTCAGATGAAAGAACTGTGTCTAAAACTGTCTTACTGTCATCAAAATCAGGTTCCTGAGTCAGATAGGCGATTTTATAGGCATTTTTAGTGCGAAAAGGCGACACGTCTCCATCAAAACCGATGCGACCTGACAGAACATCCAACAAAGTCGTCTTTCCTGTACCATTGACCCCGATAATCCCGATTCGGTCGCCCTGATGAATGATGAAAGACAGATCAGCAAAGACCGTTTTATCTCCGACAGATTTAGTCAGGTGTTCAACGATAAAATCACTCATTCTCTAAAATTCCTTTCACAAATGTCATAATCGCTTGCTCTTCGTTTTCCAGCTGTCCTTCCACAATCTGGAATTCCACCTCTTTGAGTAGTTCTCCTAATACTGGACCTGGTTTGAGGTCAAATGCCTTCATCAGATGACCACCATTGACAACAATTTCATGCTTGTCATGGATAGTCAAGGCTTGGTCAATCTTGTCAATTGCTGCAAAATCTGTAACAAGACCTTGTGCCTGACGGAGTTCCTCTACCAAGTACAAGAATTCTTTGCCATACTTGAAACAGATTTGCTTGGTAACAGGTCCTGCTTGGCGAAGCTGATAAATCTCTACCAACTTGATTACGCTTCGTTGGAAATCATTGCTGGTTTTCCATTTTTTCAGGAAGGATTTGATGTTATCAATACCTAGGCAGACAAAGAGCATGGCCCAAGCTTGTTCAGAAGTCGAAAAGCGAAATTCTGCTGTTAGGCTTGTTAGCATGGTCTCTAATTCATCACTTTTTCCAGCTAAATCAGGCAAGAAATCATAAGCCTTGGAATTAATCATAGCGCGCAAGCCTTTTCGCCAAAAATCCGCCATCAAAAGTTTATCAAACTCGATAAAACTACGCTCCACGGAGATTTTTTCCAAGAGCGGTGCGGTTTCAACCATAGCTGTAAAGGTCGTCGGCTCAATCTCAAAGTCCAAGGTCGCCGCAAAGCGAAATCCACGCATGATACGGAGGGCATCTTCATTGAAACGCTCAGCCGGGATGCCTACAGCTCGTAGGGTGCGGTTTTCTAAGTCAGTCATCCCATCAAAGAGGTCGACAATCTGAGCCTCTTCATCAAAGGCAAAGGCATTGACCGTGAAGTCGCGGCGTTTGAGATCCTCTTCTAAGGAACGCACAAAAGAAACCTGGCTCGGTCTGCGGAAGTCGACATACTCTTCCTCTGTCCGAAAGGTGGTAATTTCATACTCTTTTTTCCCCTCTAATACTAGCACCGTACCGTGTTCAATTCCGACATCAATAGTCCGTGAAAAGATTTGTTTCGTTTCCTGAGGGTAGCTGGATGTCGCAATATCGACATCATGAATAGGCCTACCGAGAATGGCATCACGAACGGAACCGCCAACGAAATAAGCCTCGTAACCAGCTGCTTTAATTTTCTCTAAAATCGGCAAAGCCTCCTGAAACTCAGAAGGCAGATTGTTTAATTTCATAATAAGTGTTCCAAACCATAAACGAGTTGTGAGCGTTTGACTACCTCTTTAATGCCGAGGTTGACACCGCCCATAAAGGAAATGCGATCGTAAGAATCATGACGAATAGTCAATCCTTCTCCCTGTGCCCCAAAAATCACTTCCTGATGGGCAACAAGGCCTGGCAACCGTACTGAGTGGATACGGAAGCCGTCAAATTCTGCACCGCGAGCACCAGCAATCAGTTCTTCTTCATCCGCTGCACCTTGAGTCTGTGACTGACGGACTTGGGAAATGAGTTCAGCCGTTTTGACAGCTGTTCCGCTCGGTGCATCCTTCTTCTTGTCATGGTGTAGTTCGATGATTTCAAGATTTGGGAAATACTTGGCTGCCTGTGCTGCAAATTGCATGAGCAAGATAGCGCCAATAGCAAAGTTAGGAGCAATCAAGCCACCCAATCCCTTCTCAGCAGACAAGGTGGTTAATTCTTCAATTTCTTCAGGGGTAAATCCTGTCGTTCCAACCACAGGTGCGAAGCCGTTTTCCAAGGCAAAACGGGTGTTTTCATAGGCAAATTTTGGCGTTGTAAAATCCACCCAGACATCAGCGTCTAGGCTGGCAACTTCTTCTTTGGTCTTGAAAACAGGAACACCATCTACTTCTGTTTCTGTCGCAAAGGGATCCACCAAGGCAGCCAGACTAAGTTCTGCGTCACCTTTGACCATCTCAACAGCCGTTGAGCCCATTTTTCCTTTAAATCCTGCGATAATTACCTTAATTGTCATGCAAACTCCTATTCAATAATGGGAGAAATACCAAAGGCTACAGCTCCTTCTCCCAAGTGCGTACCGATGACCGAACCAAATGACACGATTGGTAAATCGCTACCGACACCTGCTTCTTCCAACTGCTGTTTAAAGTTTTCAGCCTTCTGAGGTGCGTTGGCGTGAATAATAGCAATCTGATATTGTCCTTCTATGGTTTGTTCTTGGAGGATTTCCAAGAGTCGCTTAATGGCTTTCTTCTCCGTCCGAACTTTTTCATAAACTTCAATCTTACCCTCACCTGTAAAATACAGAATCGGTTTGATGCTCAAAAGATTGCCAAGCAAGGCTGCACCATTGGACAAGCGACCACCTTTTACCAAATGATTGAGGTCATCAACCATAATAAAGGCAGTTGTTTTGCCAATCTCTTGGTCCAATTTCCCAGTAATCTCTTCAAAACTAAGTCCTGCATCAGCCCATTTAAGGACATTCTCCACCATCATGCCCAAAGGAGCCGATGTGATTTTGGTATCTGGAAAGGCAACTGTCAGACCTTCAAATTCATCAGCCAAATATTGAATATTTTGATAAAAACCTGAAATACCTGATGACAAGAATAAGCCAAGTGCGTGTGTATAACCTTTCTCTGTTAATTTAGCCAGAATTTCTTCTAGTTCCATCAAACTCGGTTGACTTGTTTTAGGTAATTCTTTCGATGAAGCCATTTTTTGATAAAACTCTTCAACCGTCAAATTTTGCCCTTCGATATAATTTTCCCCATCGATGCTGACTGGAATGCTTAGAACAAACAGGTCATCCCGCTCAATACTTTGAACATTCAAAACAGCCGATGAGTCAGTTATAACTGCTAATTTCATATTAAAACTCCAAATTCACTCCTGGTGCATCAAAGGCGATTTCAGTAACCTCATAAGTCATTCGTTTTAAAATGTCCAAAAGAGGCTCTACCAAAACACGTTTTTCTTCATCAGTAAATTCAGTTGGCTCTTCTACCAATCGATTTGATAAGTGAACGGCCTGACTCATGGCACCTGAAATCACAAAATGATCTAGTACAATCATAAAGCGCAAAATGGTAATCATAGATGTTCGATTTTCCGCACGATTTTGCTCAATCAATTGAAAGTCAACTTTCAATTTTGTTTCCGGAATTCCGTTCTCTTTCTCCCACGCGTGATTGCGGGCATCAAAATGATACTGATTGACAAATTCTTTATCGCGAATGATTTCCATTTCAAGACTCCTCTAATAACAATAATACTCACATTATACCATAATCCTCGTGAAATAGCTAAAAAACCTTGCCAGAAGCAAGGTTTCAATCAAAATTATTTAGCTTTACGAAGTGCTCCGTAAAGGACACCTGATACAACCGCACCAATCAAAACATAGGCGATGTAAAGCAATGGATTAGATGTCAAAGCGATAACGAAGATACCACCGTGAGGAGCCATCAATTGGATGCCTGACAAACCAACCAAGGCACCTGCAAGGGCAGAACCAGCGATAAAGCTTGGGATTGCACGAGCTGGGTCAGCAGCACCAAACGGAATCGCACCTTCAGTGATGAATGAAAGACCCATAACGATGTTTGTCAAACCTGAGTTACGCTCTTCTTGTGTGAATTTGTCTTTGAAAAGAAGGGTTGCAACGAATACTGCCAACGGTGGAACCATACCACCTGCCATTACCGCTGCCATGGTAACAGAACCCCCATCTGCAACAGTTGCTGCAAGTGTACCTGTACCGAAGACATAAGCTGCCTTGTTGACTGGACCACCCATATCGACTGCCATCATACCACCGAGGACAAGGCCGAGGAGAATAGCAGAGCTACCTTCAAGACCTGCAAGGAAGTTGTTCATACCTGTGTTGATAGCTGCCATTGGGATGTTGACGAAGAACATCAAGAAACCAGTGATTGCTGTTCCCAAAAGTGGCAAGAGCAAGATAGCATTCAAACCTTGAAGTGATTTTGGAAGGTTGCGCAAAACGTTGCGAAGAACGAGCACTACACCACCAGCAAGGAAACCACCAACGAGGGCACCCAAGAAACCAGATGACACACCAGCAAGGGCAAGGGTTTCTTCACCACCAGCTGCGTAAGGGATTTTACCGAACGCAAGACCGCTGCTAGCAATTGCACCAGCTACGAAACCTGCAACCAAACCTGGTTTTTCAGCGATTGAGTACGCAATGTAACCTGCAAGAAGTGGCAACATGAAGCCGAAGGCTGCTCCACCTATCTTCATGAACATAGCTGCGATTTCATGGTATGAACCCAGACTACCAAGGCTGTCTTGTGGCACACCTAGAGCTCCATCGAATAGGAAGGCAAGAGCAATCAAGATACCGCCACCGATAACGAATGGCAACATTTGAGAAACACCGCTCATCAAGTGTTTATAGAACGCTTTACCAAGACTGAGTTTTTCTGAAGATTCTACAGTAGCTACTCCTTCTGACGCTGTGTAGGCTGATGCTTTACCCTCCAAGATAAGGTTAATTAATTCTTCTGGTTGTTTGATTCCAGCTGCAACTGGACGAGATACCAATGGTTTACCATTGAAACGAGGCATATCGACAGCCTTATCTGCTGCGATGATAACACCTGCTGCCTTCTTGATGTCTTCAGCAGTCAGTTTGTTTCCAACACCTGAAGCACCGTTGGTTTCAACCTTGATGTCAACACCCATCTCAGCAGCTTGTTTCTTAAGAGCTTCTTCTGCCATGTAAGTGTGGGCAATACCTGTTGTACATGCTGTAACAGCAACGATAAATGGACGGTCACCACTTGGTGCTGCAACTACTTCCTCAGCAGCCTTGTCAGCGGCTTCAGCTGTATCGAATACTGCAATCACTTCTTCTGGATTTGTTGCCGCACGAAGTCTATCAGCAAAACCAGCTTTCATCAAGTATTTAGACAATTCAGCAAGGGCTGCCAAGTGGGTATCGTTAGCACCTTCTGGAGCTGCAATCATGAAGAACAAGTCGGTTGGTTGACCATCAAGACTTGCGTAGTCAACACCCTTGTTTGATTTTGCAAAGAGAACAGTCGCTTCTTTTACAGCAGCATTCTTAGCATGTGGCATTGCGATACCATCACCAAGTCCTGTTGTCGTTTGTGCTTCACGGTTCATGATACCTGTTTTGAATACCTCAAAATCCGTTACATAACCTTTATCAACCAAACTAGCAATCATTTCATCGATAACTGCTTCCTTGCTTGTCGCTTGCAAATCAAGCAACATGACATCTTTTCTCAAAACGTCTTGAATTTTCATAGTGTTTCTACCTCAACTTTTTCATAAGTTTCCTTAATAAATTCGATACTTGCCAAATCGTCTGAAAAGGCTGTTGCCGTACCGCAAGCAACTCCCCATTTTAGGGCTTCGATTGGGTCTTGTGAGCGAACGTATTCGCCAGTAAATCCTGCCACCATGGAATCTCCAGCTCCGACAGAATTTTTCACTGTTCCCTTGATTGGTTTGGCAAAGTAAGTAGCTGCTGGAGTGACCAACAAAGCCCCATCCCCTGCCATAGAAATGATAACATTCTGAGCTCCCATATCTAAGATTTTCTTAGCATAGGTCTCGATGTCTGCAATGCCATTCAACTCGACGTTGAAGATTGCTTCAAGTTCATGGTTGTTTGGCTTGACCAAGAGTGGCTGGTGTGCTAATGAGTCTAGAAGTGTTTGGCCTTCAAAGTCACAGACAACTTGCGCTCCTGCTTTTTTCGCCACAGGAATCAGCCTATTGTAGACTTCATTTCCAAGACTAGCTGGAGCAGACCCAGCAAAGACAACGGTGTCTTCTTTGGTCAATCCTGCTAAGACCATTTCTAATTCGGCCAACTGTGTATCTGTCACAATCGGACCCAAACCGTTGATTTCTGTTTCTTGGTCAGCTTTGATTTTCACGTTAATACGTGTATCTTGATTAACCTGAACAAAATCAGTATCAATTCCTTCGGCAATCAATCCATCTTTGATGAACTGACCTGTGAATCCCCCAAGGAAACCCGTTGCTGTATTCGGATAGCCCAAGCGCTTCAAAACACGGCTAACGTTAATTCCCTTACCGCCGGCATACTTATCGTCGCTCTCCATACGATTGACACTGCCCGTCTCGACATGTTCTAAACGAACGATATAGTCAATCGCTGGATTGAGCGTAACTGTATAAATCATACCTCGATTACCCTCGTTTTCTCTTTTATGATGTCCAACAAACTGCTTTCTGAAGATTGGCAGATAATGTTGGATTTTTCGATTGCCGCAACTTTAACAAAGGAGAATTGACCAATTTTAGAAGCATCTGCCAAAACATAGCTTTCTTTGGCATTGTCTATGATAGTGCGTTTGATGGTCGCTTCTTCAATATCTGGCGTTGTAAAATAGTTTTTATCAATACCATTCATCCCCAGAAATGCCTTATCAAAATTGAGCTGTCGAATTTGTTCCAATGCTACTGCTCCAACGGAAGCATCTGTTGATTGCTTAACAAAACCACCTATAATGATTGTTTTTATCTTGCGTTCAACCAGCCTCACTGCGTGGTGAATAGAATTGGTAACGACTGTCAGATTTTCCTGCTGAAGATAATCAATCAGTACACCGGTTGTTGTACCTGCATCTAAAAAAATTACGTCTCCGTTAACAATCTGTCGAGCTGCTCGTTCAGCAATCTCTCGTTTTTCTTGAACGTTTTTGACAGATTTTTCTAGAATAGACTCTTCGAGTTGCAAATTTCCTGGTGCTTCAGCACCGCCGTGCACTCTTCGAAGTTTGCCTTCATTTTCTAGTTCATCTAAATCCCTACGAACAGTAGATTCAGACGTTGCTAGAATCTCAACTAACTCTTCCAATCGGACGAATTGCTGAGCCTGAATGCGTTCTAAAATGACTTGTTTTCGTTCTGATTTGAGTATGTTCAACACCTCCTGCAATCGTTTACAAAAATCATTATACACGATTTTCTGCCATTGTCAATCATTTTCTATCATTTTCTTTCAAAAAACTAGCAGAATCTACGCTTCCACTAGTTTCTCAATCATTTTTTTCATCATGTCCATTTCTTCTGGACGGCCAATAGACAGGCGAATATACCCTTCTAATTTACCTGTTGGATAATATTTGAAATTCCAATCCTGTGCCAAGGCTTTCTGATAAAATTCTTCTGTCCACGGTGCTTTAAACGTTACAAAACTAGCCTGACTAGGTAGAACTTGACAGTTATCTAACCCTTGCAAGAATAAAATCATTTCTTCTCGCAAATTCTGAATTACTCCCACTGTTTCTAAAACTTTGTCTGTATAATTCAATGCAAGGGCTGCCATTTTTGCAGTCAAGTTTGACAAGCTGAATGGGGGAATGACCTTGTCCAATTCATAAATTAACTCTTCGCTTCCTACCGCAAAGCCAACTCGTAAACCTGCAAGTCCAAAAGCCTTTGATAAGGTCCGTAAAACTAAAACATTATCAAATTGTTGCAGACGACTGATGAAGCTTTCGACATTTGCAAATTCAATATAAGCCTCATCTACAACGAGTAACCCTTTAAAAGAAATAGCCAATTTCTCCAAATCTTCTAGCGAATAAGCTACTGAAGAGGGATTGTTAGGGTTGGAGAGCATGATTATCTTTGCCTTCAACTCCTCTGCACGCGCCAACAATTTCTCTACTGGCAGGACGAGTGTATCGTTTTTTGCTTCCAAATCAATGGCTTCAAACCGGCTACCATGCATGTGATTATAGGTTTCATACATGAAGAAGTCTGGATTGACAGTCAAAAAAGTATCATCCTTTTCCATAAAGGTGGAAACAATCATGTGAATAAGATGATCAGAGCCCACACCTACTGTTACTTGTTTGGGATTCACTCCAAGATAGGCCGCATATTTCTCAATCAGTTCGGAGTAAGTGTTATCCCCATAAAAACTTAATTGTCTGACATCCAAATTTTCCAAGGTCTCTTGTGGCAAAAAGGCCCAATCAATGATACGATTTTCGTTATTTCCTAAATCAAATCTTGCCTTTTGTTTGATTTTATAAGGTTGGTAGTGTTCAAATACCTTGCGTTTCATCATTTCTCCTTCTAGCAAGAAAAACACAGTCTAATCAACTGTGTCTTCTGCTTTGATTTTTTCAAAAATAGTTAACTCTTCAGCTGTAAAGTTATAGTTTTCTAACAAGTCTGGACGACGTTGATAGGTTTTGCGTAGACTTTCTTCCAAACGCCATTTACGAATATTTTCATGGTGACCGCTCATTAATACATCTGGAACTACCATTCCACGATACTCGTATGGTCGGGTGTATTGAGGATATTCCAATAGCCCTGATGAAAAACTATCATCCGTATGACTGACTTCCTTGCCAATAACCTCTGGAATCAGGCGAACGGTAGCATCAATCATGGTCATAGCTGCCAACTCTCCACCTGTCAGAACATAGTCTCCGAGAGAAATTTCATCCGTTACCAAAGTTTTAATCCGCTCATCATATCCTTCATAGTGACCGCAGATGAAAATCAACTGCTCTTCCTGTGCCAATTCTTCAGCATAGGCCTGATTGAAAGTACGCCCAGCGGGATCCAATAGGATAACACGTGGAGTGGTTTGTTCAATGCTATCCATGGTATCAAAAATTGGCTGGGCACGGAGCAACATACCTTGTCCTCCGCCATAGGGTTCATCGTCCACATGGCGTGCCTTTTCAGCTTTCTCTCGGAAATTGTGGTAGTTGATTTCCAACAAGCCCTTGTCTCGTGCCTTGCCCACGATAGAGTGTTCAAGTGGCGCAAACATCTCAGGGAAGAGGGTCAAAATATCAATTCTCATCGTCTAGGCCCTCGAGCAATTCCACATCGACACGGTTATTTGGAATATCAATGTTCAAGACAACAGGCGGAATATACGGCAAGAGCAGGTCTTTCTTCCCTTTTCTTTTCACAACCCAGACATCATTAGCACCTGGTTGCAAGATTTCCTTGATTTGTCCGATCAGAATATCATTCTCATAGACATCCAAGCCGATAATTTCATGGTAATAAAACTCACCATCTTCAAGGGCGGTCAAGTTTTCCTCGGCAATTTTCAAACTAAAGCCCTTGTACTTTTCAATATCGTTGATATGATACATACCCTTAAACTTGATAATATCAAAGTTCTTAGCCTTACGGTGACTAGCAATTTCCACTTCCATGACAAACTGATCCTTGTCATCAAAAAGTGCAAGCTTTGCCCCTTTTTTAAAACGTTCTTCAGCAAAATCGGTCACAGACAAAACACGCATTTCCCCTTGTAGACCTTGCGTGTTAACAATCTTTCCTACGTTAAAATAATTCATAATTTCTCCATTTGATTTTCTATCCTTTTATTTTAACATGAGCAAGATATTTTCACAAGAGAGAAAAAGCCGGATGCCTCCGACTTTCATAGTTAATTTATTTCACGGACAAATGAGAGTGAGCTATTTTGATCAAGCGCAAATTAAGAGCTATTCCGCAGACAAAAATCCCTGAAATAAGACCAATCCAATAGGCTTCTGGACCCATTTGGAAAAATCTTTCAAGCAAGAATGCGACTGGGAAGGTCATGGACCAATAGGCAACCAAACCAAGTACAAAGGGAATGGTGGTATCCTTGTAACCACGTAAAATCCCCTGAATAGGTGCTGTAAAGGCATCTGCTAACTGGAACATGAGGGCAAAGCTAAGAAAATGCGAGGTCAGACGGATAAATTCTGCATCATTACCATAAAGGTAGGCAACTTTGGAGCGGAAAAAATATAGGAAAGTGAGTGTTAAGCCTGCAAAACCAAGTGCCACCAGGCGTCCTAAACGGCTGTAGGCTTTCACATCTTGTGGTCGTTTGGCCCCTACTTCATAAGCAATGACAATAGCTAGGGCTGAAGAAACTGAGGCAGGAAAGGCATATAATAATGTCGCAAAGTTCATAGCTGACTGGTGGGCTGCTATAATCTGGGCTGAAAACTTAGCCATGTAGAGCCCTACAACTGCAAAAATTGCTACTTCTGCAAAGACTTGTAAACCTATGGGAAGTCCGATTTTCAATCCTTCTTTCAGTAAAGACCCATCAATCGGACTCCACCGCCAAATCTGATAAGTTGCAATGGTCTTATTGTTGCACATGACAATGACAATTACTAGCAATACCGCCCAATAAGCTAAAGCAGTACCCAATCCAGCTCCAGCTCCGCCTAGGGCCGGTAGGCCCATTTTCCCATAAATTAAGAGATAGTTAAATAGACTGTTAAATGGGACAAGGAGCAACATGAGGTACATGGATAGCTGAGTCAAGCCGAGAGCGTCGAAAAAAGAGCGACAGACACTAAAGAGTAAGAGAGGCAGGATGCCAATGGAAATAAAATAGAGGTACTGCCTACCAACTTGAAAAACAGATTCATCAAGTCCAAACTGAGCCAAGGCGGGAACAGCGATAAATAGGACCGAGCACAAGAGTAAAATGGTTAATCCGATGGCTAGATAGACAAACTGATGAAACTCCTCACGAATCTTATCTCTTTCACCTTTTCCTAAATGTTGAGCGATGATTGGGACCAATGCAGATACAATCCCTGTTAGAAATGAAAAAAGCGGATTCCAAAGACTGGTTGCCATGGAAACACCAGCCAAATCCATAGTGCTGTACTGGCCTGTCATCATGGTATCGATAAAGGATGCGGAGTAATTAGCAAATTGATAAATTAAAATGGGCAAAAATATTTTGATAAAGAGCCAGAGCTTCTCTTTGTTATTTCTTGTTTGATACATGCTTATTCTCTTTCAATTTTATATAAATATTGTAACAAGAAAAGGACCTGCATTGCAAGTCCTCTTTGACTAGATAGAGTCACCATTCCAGATAGAGTTTTTCACGATAACATAGTCCACATGCTTCAAGCTGGTAATGTCACGTCCACCTGCATAAGAAATAGATGACTGCAAATCTTGCTCCATTTCAACCAGAGTATCTTTCAAATGTCCTTTGGCAGGGAGTAAGATTTTCTTACCTTCTACGTTTTTATAGGCACCTTTTTGGTATTCAGATGCAGAACCGTAGTACTCTTTGAATTTCTCGCCATCAACTTCAATTGTTTTACCTGGGCTTTCAATGTGACCAGCAAAGAGCGAACCAATCATGACCATGCTTGCGCCGAAGCGGATAGATTTGGCAATATCTCCGTGGGTACGGATACCTCCGTCCGCAATAATTGGTTTACGGGCAGCTTTTGCGCACCAACGAAGGGCAGCCAACTGCCAACCACCTGTACCAAAACCAGTCTTAACCTTTGTAATACATACTTTACCTGGACCAATACCAACTTTTGTCGCATCCGCACCAGCATTTTCTAGTTCACGAACTGCTTCTGGAGTACCGACATTACCTGCAATGACAAAAGTCTCAGGTAATTCTTTCTTGATATGTTGGATCATCTTGATAACACTTTCTGCATGACCATGAGCAATATCAATGGTGATAAACTCAGGGGCATCAGCTTTCAAGCTAGTCACAAACTCATATTCATATTCTTTTACGCCAACAGAGATGGAAGCAATCAAACCTTGCTCGTGCATGCGTTTGATAAATGGAATACGACCAGCTTCATCGAAACGATGCATGATGTAGAAATACCCTTCTTTGGCAAGCATTTCTGCTACATCTTCATCAATAATAGTCTGCATATTAGCTGGAACAACTGGTAATTTAAAGCTATATTTCCCAAGAGTCACTGTTGTATCTGCCTCGGAACGGCTATTGATGATACATTTATTTGGAATGAGCTGAATATCTTCGTAGTCAAAAACTGGAGTTTCGTTGAACATGCTTCTACCTCTTTTTCTTAACATTGGAACAGAAAAACAGTTTGTTTTTCGTATTTTTTCCTTATTACAAGATATAGTATAGCTTATCGTTTGTGTTTTGTCAATGAAAAAGAAACCTATCTAGACAATATTCGGATATATCACTTTTGGGACTCGTTTATAAAACATAACATTCGTATAATTCTTTTCTGAGTTACTATTCTTATAAAATTAAAAAAAATGTTCAGAATTTACTCAAACAATTTCACGTCATAACCACCCGTGAAAACGGGTGGCTTGTACACCGGCTATAAGCCGTTTCTCTCCAGCGACGTCTAAAGACGTTCGCTGAACTTCGTTCAGGTTAGTGCTATAATTACTTGACTAATGCCCGTAACAACGGGCTTTTATCTCGTTCTAAAACTGCCATCTGAAAATGGATCTT